>CALAMX010000045.1 GCA_937925755.1 uncultured Burkholderiales bacterium | reverse complement strand
AGCAAGACCGGCCCCGTCTGGGCATTGAGCGCGGTGATCTGGCGCACGCGGTCATCCTCCTTGTCGGGACGGGTAAACTCGTGCTTGCGGATACGGTTGCTGTCGTAATCGGCCACCCGTGCGACGGCGACCAGACCGGTTTGTACGTGCGCCCCCATCACCAGCCGGTAGGCATAGTAGTACGGAGCGTCATCCTGCCTGAGCACACCGGCAGCGAGCATACGCTCGAGATTCTCGGCCGCCTTGGCATAGACCGCGGGGGCGTAGGGATCGGTGCCCGGTGGCAGGTCGATCTCCGGCTTGGAGATGTGCAGAAAGCTCCAGGGGCGG
Organism: uncultured Burkholderiales bacterium; assembly: GCA_937925755.1. Taxonomy (GTDB): domain Bacteria; phylum Pseudomonadota; class Gammaproteobacteria; order Burkholderiales; family Thiobacillaceae; genus JANWZL01. The sequence goes on along the minus strand of CALAMX010000045.1, from coordinate 4,129 downwards.
TCTTTGGCCAGCGCCCGCGCCTCCTCGGTATCGAGCACGTCATAGGGCGGAGCGATCACCTCCTGGGCACGGCCCGGCGCTGGGCGCAGGGCAGGGAATGGGCGGATGAGCGGCATGGCTTCGATCGTGCGGGAAATGCTCAATTGTAGCCTGAGTCGGCGACGGCGGCCCAAATGGGCCGTAGCTCGCCTTGCCCCGGCAACTTCGGCCCGGTAACTTAGGGCCATGGCGAAGGTGCGCAACCACTTGGACTGGCTACTGCAGGTCCTTTTCATCACCCTGCGGCTGTACGCCCGCAATGGCCTGGCCAACCATGCGGCGGCCACGGCTTTTTATTTCCTGCTCTCGGCCACACCCCTGCTGTTGCTACTCGCCTACGCCCTACAGGGGCTAAACCAACTCGTCGAGACCTCGGTGCCGGGGACCATCCTGCTAACCGCCTTGTATGAACACTACCATTTGGATACCCTCGCTGCGATGGGTTTCATCCCGCGCCGAGCCATGCTGGGTGCCAGCGGTATCGGTCTGGTGACGCTGCTGCTTTTCTCGCGCAAGCTGGTCTACGCGATCGAAAAGGCCTTTGCCGTCATCTTCCCTGAAGACGAGAAGCGGCGTTTGGTCGTCTCCTGGACCCTGCCGCTGATCATCATCCCCATCGCCTTCGTCCTGGTCGGGGTCGCGGTCATCCTGCGCGGTGCACTCAACCATCTGGTCGCTGTCGAACTGCTGGGCGCCGCTCGAGCCCTGTTGCTCAACGCGCTCAACCTCTTCATCGTCCTGGGCACCGTCTGGACGCTGACCCTATTCGCCTATTGGCGCCTGCCGTTGCGTCACCCGCGCTTTCGTCAGGCGGCCGCCCTGGCCCTACTCGCCACGCTGAGCCTGTATCTGCTCTTTGCCTTGTTCGACCGCTTTTTCCAGATCGACCAGTATCGCTCGCTCTACGGTGCCTTAGGCGGCGTGGTGCTGGCGCTCATCGCCGCCTACTTTGCCTTCCTCGCCTTCTATCTCTGGGCGCAGTGCCTCTATGCCCTGTCCAAGGTGGACGTGGCCGCGCTGGAGAAGCTGTTCCTTCACGCATCCGGCCTCACGCTGAGCCGCCTGGAGGGATACGTCTTCGGCCGGGTAGACCGTCTGCTGGAGAAATACGGCCGCAATTACGCCGCCGGCGAGACCATCATCCGCGAAGGTGACGAAGATCAAACCGCCTACATCCTCTACGCCGGTCGCGTGGCGCTGTTCAAGCGAAACGACGCTGGCCAGATCGCCCTGGGCGAGCTCGGTGAGGGCGAACTCTTCGGCGAGATGGCCTACCTCCTGGGTGAGCCGCGCACGGCCACGGTGGTGGCCAAGACCGATGTGGTGGTGCTCGCCCTACCGCCGCAGACACTGGAGGCGCTCATGCGTTACTCCGCCCCCCTTGCGCGGCGGATCATCACCGCGCTTTGCCAGCGGTTGATGCGCATGAACCAGGCAAGCGGCAACACCCAGACCGGGCGCATAGGCGTAACGTAAGCCGCGACACGTCGAACCACCCCTGGTGGGGTCGCGATCGACTGCGCCCCGACCAAGACGTTCAGCCGTTGCGGATCGACACACTGGGACCTTTAGAGCGGCCAGCGCACATTCCCCCGCCCAAGGCGAAGGGGATACGTTCTCCGTATGGTTTCGCGCCATCCGAGGTGGCCGCGGTCTGTCCATGCGCAGGCTCGGGCTCAAGAAGCACGCGGCTATACCGATAACGTGCTTAAATTACGTCGTGGTCCATGTCCCGCTTGGTCCAAGCTGCAAGCAAGAGGAGGTGCTCATGCCCGTCATCCTGTGTCTCTTCTGGCTGGCGCTGGCGTCACCGGCCCTTGCCGAGGCGATGCTGCCGGTCGTTCTGGCCACGGCCGGCCCCGGCAACCTTTCCCACCTGCCGGTGGAGTTGATCAAAAAGATCGGCGCCGACCGGGCCGAGGGCGTCAACCTGACGGTGCGCTATTTTCCCGGCGGTCCCCTCGCCTACAAGGACATGTTGGCGAAAAACGCCGATTTCGCCGTCGCTGGCGCGCCTGCCCTGGCAGCCCTGAGACTCAAGGGCGAGCCGGTGGTGTCGATCGCCACGGTCAACCGCGTGCCTACCTTCACCCTGATGGTACGCGCCGACCTCAAAGACCACGTCAAATCCATTGCCGACTTGCGCGCTCGGGTCATTGGGGTCAACACCTCCAGCACCGCAAGCAAGTCCACCTCGCAGCAGGTGGCCGAATACCTGTTACGGCGCGCCGGCGTGGACCCCACGGAGGTGAATTTCGTGCCCGCTGGCCAGAGCCTCGAAGACCAGACAGCGGCCCTCGACTCCGGCGCCGTCGATGCCATCATGGGCGACGAGCCCTTTGCCACGGCGCTCAGACGCGCCGGCAAGGTGTACGTGCTGGCCGATCTGCACGATCTCGACGTTGCCCGCCGACTCCTCGGCGGGCTGTTCCTCAACGCCCAACTGGCCACTCGCCAGGATGTGATTGCCAAGCAGCCGGAACTGGCTGCGCGCATGGTGCGAGTGCTGCGCCGTACCCTGCAGTGGATCGCCACGCACAGCCCGGAAGAGATCGCCGCTCGCCTCGACCCACCCGACCGCGCCACCCTGATCGCCTTGCTCAAGCGCTACAAGGCCATCTACAGCCCCGATGGCGCCTTCACCGAAGAACAAATCCGCACCGCGGAGAGTTTCTTCCATTTCACCCATGCCACCGATCCCGCGGCGAGAAGCCTGCGCTTCATGCAATTCATCGATCACCGCTGGGCGGGTCTTACCCAACGCTGACGGGATGCCCACGCTGCTATCTCTTTTCAATCGCCGACTGCTGATCGTCGGCGGTCTGGCCACGGTGTTGGCGGCCGCGATCGCCTGGGCGGCGTGGAGCCTCGCGGTGGATGCCGATGCCAGACGGATTGCGGCGCTCATGCGCAGCAGTTACGAAGATGGCCTCGAACAGATGCGCCGGGATTGGCAGCGACAGGCGCAACTTTTGCGTGCCGAGATCGAATTCCTGCGTCTTGGCGAGTTGCCCGCTGCCGAGCGCCACAGCCGTCTGCACGCCTTTCTCAACGCCCAAGCAGAATGGCTGGAGTTTTCCGCCTTGATGTTCACGGACGCCCACGGCATACCTTTCCTGACGCGTGGCTGCCCGACCCTGTTGCAACAGTCCCTCGACCTCATGCGCGTACAGGAGACGGATTCCGTCCTGATGCGCAACTATTGCGCTGACGCGGAACACGTCTATTCCGTCACCACCACCCCTTTGTGGCTGGGCAGCGCCGGACGTGGCATGGCCCTGTATGGCGTCGTCCTCGACAACGCCCGCTTGGCTCGCCTGGCGCGGGGCGAAGATCTGGTCTATCTCTACCAGGACGGTCGCATCATGGCGGCCTCGGCCGGCAGCGCGCACTTGAACGACCGCATTGATTCACCCTCTGAGGACTGGGTGCAGTTGGGCGACACGATCCAGGTGGTCTTGCCGGTCGATCGACGGGTGGGCAAAGACGGCCCCGTCCTCGTCATACGCCGTCCGCTCCACCCCCTGTTTTCCATCGACTTCGTGATCATCGGCACGGCAGGTATTGCAACGGCGCTGCTGACCTTGCTCTGGTTCGGGCTCGCGCGTGACCTTCGCCGGCATGTACGCGACATCGACATGATCATCCAGGCCACGGATGCGTTCCAACGCGACTTCCGCAGGTCGCCCGAGTGGCATACACCGCTGAAGCAGCGCCAGGGCATACAGGATGAAATCGGGCGGTTGGCGCAGGCACTGGACCGACTGATCGATGAGGCCATACAACGGCAAAAGGAGCAGGCCGCGCATCAGCAGACCCTGGAACTGCTCGAGGACGTGGTACTCGAGATGGACCGCGAGGGCCGGGTGCTCGAGGCCAGCAAGGCCTGGTCGAAGCTCACCGGCCGAACGGCTGACCCCCGAGGGACGTATTTGGCCGATCACCTGCATCCCGAAGACGCGGCCGTGCTGACCGCCTTTGTCGGCATGTTGTCCAGCGGCGAAAAGCAGACTGCCAGTGCGCGCTTGCGCCTGATGTGTGCCGAGGGCCGGGAATGTTGGGTCGAGCTGCGCTTGGCGCGCACCGCCGA
>CALAMX010000044.1 GCA_937925755.1 uncultured Burkholderiales bacterium | reverse complement strand
CACCGGGCGGGACGAGCAGATCATCGATGCGCTCACCGGCGAATACACCGAGCGCTTCATGCTGCACTACAACATGCCGCCTTTCGCCACCGGCGAGACCGGTCGCGTGGGCGCGCCGAAGCGCCGCGAGATCGGCCACGGGCGGTTGGCCAAACGGGCGCTTGCGGCCTGCCTGCCGAGCAAGGAGGAATTCGGCTACACCATACGCGTCGTCTCCGAGATCACCGAGTCGAACGGATCCAGCTCCATGGCATCGGTCTGCGGCGGCAGCCTGGCCCTGATGGATGCCGGCGTACCGATGAAAGATCACGTCGCCGGCGTGGCCATGGGCCTCATCAAGGAGGGCAACCGCTTCGCAGTGCTGACCGACATCCTCGGTGACGAGGACCACCTCGGCGACATGGACTTCAAGGTCGCCGGCACCAGCCGCGGGGTCAATGCCCTGCAGATGGACATCAAGATCCAGGGCATCACTAAGGAGATCATGCAGGTGGCGTTGGCCCAAGCGCGCGAGGCGCGGCTGCACATCCTGAAGCTGATGCAGCAGGCCATCGCCGGCCCGCGCCAGGAGATGAGCGAGTTCGCCCCGCGTATCATTACCATGAAGATCAACCCGGAAAAGATCCGTGATGTGATCGGTAAAGGCGGGGCGGTGATCCGGGCGATCACCGAGGAGACCAACACCCAGATCGACATCGATGACGATGGCACGGTGAAGATCGCCTGTGTCAGCCAGGAGGCTGGCGAGGCGGCGAAAAAACGCATCGAGGACATCACCGCCGAAGTGGAGGTGGGTCGCGTCTACGAGGGTACCGTGCTCAAGATCTTGGACTTCGGTGCGATCGTCAATGTGCTACCGGGCAAGGACGGACTGCTGCACATCTCGCAGATCGCCCACGAGCGAGTCAATTCCGTCTCCGACCACCTCAAGGAAGGGCAGACGGTGCGCGTCAAGGTCCTGGAGGCGGACGAAAAAGGCCGGCTGCGCCTGTCCATGAAAGCGCTCATCGAGCCGCCAGCGAAGGCCGCGGAGGAGACCGCAGCCAGCTGAGCTCGAGCCTCAGCGCGAACCGCTCTCCACGCCGCGCACCAGATCCATCAAGCCCTGCCACCAGCGGCGGCGGTTCTGCGGTACGTGATGGCTGGGCGCGAGGTCCGAGGGTGGCATGCGGCTCATCACCCAGCCCGGTAGAATGCGCACCTTGCTCGAACCGCAGGAGGTGCCCAGGTGGTTAGGGTCATAAATCTTGACCAGGCGTGGATTGCCCGGGTCGTCGGTGTAGACGATGCCGCAATAGTCCTCGTGGTGCTCCCGCCGCAGCAGGGCGTCGATTTCACGGATGAAGGCCTGCACCTGCGCTGCCGCAGCGGGTGCATTTGGCCGCGGCTCGCCCAGTGCGTAAAGATACCAGCCGCCGTTCGGATCCAGGTGTTGCCAGAACCGGTCGAGCTGCTCCCAGGTGAGCAGGCTCACGAGGGTCCCGTTGAACAGCGCGTCGAACTCGGGATTGACGTCGGGCAGGGCATCCGCAGATTGGGTCATGGCCGATACATGAATTCGGGCGAGGGCGCCCATTGTTTCCGATGCCCCCGCGTTTGACAACCTCTGCACGTGAGAGACACGATGTTGAAAGCCCTGTTGTTCGATGTCGACGGCACCCTGGCCGACACCGAGCGCGACGGACACCGCAACGCCTTCAATGCGGCCTTCCGGGAATATGGCTTGGATTGGGTGTGGGATGTCGCGCTGTACGGTGAATTGCTGGCGATCACCGGCGGCAAGGAGCGCATGCGCCACTATGTCGAGCGTTACCGGCCTGACTGGCCGCGCCCGGCAGATTTCGACGACCTGGTGGCAAAGCTGCACCGGGCCAAGACCCGCTACTATACCCGCATACTGGCCGAAGGCGGCATCCCACTGCGCCCAGGCGTCAAGCGCTTGCTCGCGGAGGCACGCGCCGCCGGTCTCGTCCTGGGCATCGCCACCACCACCACGCCGGACAATGTCACCGCCCTTCTTCGGCATAGCCTGGCCGCAGACGGCGAGCAGTGGTTCGCGGTGATCGCCGCCGGTGACATCGTCCCGGCCAAGAAACCGGCGCCGGACATCTATCTCTGGGCCATCGAGCGGCTCGGTCTCGCGCCAGATGAATGCCTGGCCTTCGAGGACTCGGGAAACGGACTACGCGCGGCGCAGGCGGCGGGCATCAAGACCATCGTCACGGTGAACGACTACACACGCAGGCACGACTTTAGCGGGGCGCTCGCCGTGCTGACCGATCTGGGTGAGCCCCACGCGCCCTATACCCGTCTGGACGCCATCGGTGTGGGTGAGACAGGCTGGGTAGACGTCGCGCGCCTGCGCGCCTGGCACGCCGGCGCATAGGGCAGGCGCAGAGAGTCCGAGTTCAGGGCCGCCGCCGCTGGGCTGCCTCCAAGGTGTTGGCGAGCAGGGTGGCCACCGTCATGGGGCCAACGCCTCCCGGCACGGGGGTGATCCAGGCGGCACGCTCGCGCGCTGCGGCAAACGCCACGTCGCCAACCAGACGGCCGTCGGCGAGCCGATTGATGCCCACGTCGATGACGATGGCCCCCGTTTTGATCCACTCTCCCTTGACCAGCTCAGGCCTCCCCACGGCAGCCACCACGATGTCGGCCTGGGCCACATGGTTGGCGAGATCCAACGTAGCGCTGTGGCACACGGTCACGGTGCAACCGGCCATGAGCAGCTCCAGGGCCATGGGCCGGCCGACGTGATTGGAGGCCCCCACCACCACCGCATGCCGTCCGCGCAGCACCTCGCCGGTGGCGGCCAACAGGTGCATCACCCCGTAGGGTGTACAGGGGCGCAAGACGGGCATGCGCACCGCGAGCCGGCCAATGTTATACGGGTGAAATCCGTCCACGTCCTTCTCGGGCAGGATGCGCTCGATGACTGTCTCGCTGTCGATCTGCGGCGGTAGCGGTGCCTGGACCAAGATGCCGTCCACCTCGGGGTCTGCATTGAGGTGATCGATCAGGGCAAGAAGCTCATCCTGACCCGTTGCGGCCGGCAGGTCATAGGCGAGGGAGCGCACCCCAACCCGTTCACAGGCACGCCGCTTGTTGCGCACATAGATGGCCGAGGCAGGGTCATCGCCGACCAGGATCACGGCGAGCCCCGGCGCTGGCCGGCCGCTCGCTTGCCGTTGCTCGATCTGCTGCGCGATGTCGTCTAGGAGTCGATCGGCCAGTGCCTTGCCGTCGAGGATACGGGCGTTCATGTTACGTTGTGATGGAGCATGAAACCGAAATTCTAACCGAGGTCACATTGATTTCACCGCGCCGACGCGGCATAATGTCCAGCCTTCGGGGTGTAGCGCAGCCCGGTAGCGCGCTTGCTTTGGGAGCAAGATGTCGGAGGTTCGAATCCTCTCACCCCGACCATCCCAAAAGCGTACTACCAGGCTTCACTGCCCGCGGGAGAACTGCCCGTAGCTCAATCGGATAGAGCACCAGCCTTCTAAGCTGGGGGTTACAGGTTCGATCCCTGTCGGGCAGGCCAGATCAATAGTGGCGGCGGTAGCTCAGTTGGTAGAGCACTGGATTGTGGCTCCAGGTGTCGTGGGTTCGATCCCCATCCGTCGCCCCAAAAACCTCGTAATGAAAGTCGGTAAAGCCGACTTACATCCCCCCTCAATGGGAGGGGTTGGGAGAGAGGGAACGGCTGTGGCCGCCTTCATCCTCTGGGGTGGCTTCGGCCCCATGTCCGACACCATGACCGTGGCGGCTCAAGTGCCCTTACGCAATATCGGATTCTTGCTGCCTTTGAGCCCCACAGGGGTGATCCCGTAGGTCCAGCGGTTACGCCAGGCGTTGTAGACCAGGGAGGGGTATTCGGCACGGCCCAGGCTGCCGTTGTAGCGGCCGAGCGCACGGAACAGGTCGCCGCGCTCGATGTCCAAGTAGTGGCGCAGGATGGTGCAGCCGTAGCGCAGGTTGGTGCGCAGGTGAAAGAGGTTGTGCTCGCGGGTGCCGATGAGATCGACCCAAAAAGGCATGACCTGCATGAAGCCCATGGCCAAAGCGCTAGACACGGCATACTTGCGAAAGCCGCTTTCCACCTCGATGAGCGCAAGGATCAGCTCAGGGTCTAGGCCAGCGCGCGTGGCCTCGTAGTGGACGGTGTTGAGGAAGACCTCGCGGTACTCGGGGTCGGGGATGTAGGCTGCAAGACGCCGTGACATCTCCGCCAGCCAGGCCTTGACGAAAGGGTCGTCGGCGAAGGCGGCCTGGTCGCGTCCTAGGTCTGCCACCGCCTTGGACAACTGGGCACGCACGCTCGCCGACAGCGGCTCGTACTTCTGCGCACCGGCCAAGGCCGTGCCGGCCGTCAGTGCGAGCAACCAGATCAGCCGTTTGCCGTGTTTTGCCAGCGACATGACTTGACGCGTTCCTCGACGAATCGTACCGCCTCATCCAAAGCAATGCGCGTGCCAGCGGTGTCGGGGCGAGCCTGGTATTCCAGCTGCCCGTCCTTCAGCCCCCGTTCGCTGACCACCACGCGGTGCGGGATGCCGATCAACTCCATGTCGGCGAACATGACGCCGGGACGCTCGTCCCGGTCATCCAGCACCACGTCGATACCGGCGGCCTGCATTCTATTGTACAGATTATCGGCAACTTCGCGGACGACTTGACTGCGCCGGTAGCCGAGCGGCACGATCGCCAACTCGAACGGCGCCATCGCCTGGGGGAAGACGATGCCGCGTTCATCGTTGCTTTGTTCGATAGCGGCGGCGACGATACGCGACACACCGATGCCATAACAGCCCATAATGGCAACGCGGCTTGCACCCTGCTCGTCGAGAAAGGTCGCGTTCATGGCGGCGGAGTACTTGGTGCCTAGTTTGAAGATGTGGCCGACCTCGATGCCCCGGCAGATCTCCAACCGGCCCTTGCCATCGGGCGAGGGATCGCCGGCGACGGCGTTGCGCAGATCGGCGACCCGCGGCTCAGGCAGGTCGCGCTGGAAGTTGACCCCCCGCAAGTGAAAGCCGTCCTCGTTGGCGCCGCAGACAAAATCGGCCATGACGGCGACGGAGTGGTCGGCCCAAATGGGTAGCTTGAGTCCTATGGGTCCGAGCGAGCCGACGCCGCAGCCGACAGCCGAGCGGATCTCGGCCTCTGAGGCGAACTCCAGTGGCGTCTTCACCCCCGGCAACTTGGCCGCCTTGACCGCGTTGAGTTCGTGATCGCCGCGCACGAGCAGCGCCACCAGCCCGTCCTCGCCGCGTACGATGAGGGTTTTGACAACACGGTCTGGGCTGACATGTAAGTAAGCACATACTTCGTCTATGCTGTGCTGGCCAGGGGTGGGGACCTTCTGCAGGGACTCGGACGGCGCGGGGCGCGCGGTGACCGGCGGCAGGGCCTCGGCCAGTTCGATGTTGGCGGCGTAATCCGAGTCAGGACAGTAAGCGATGGCGTCCTCGCCGCTGTCGGCCAGCACATGAAACTCGTGCGATGCGCTGCCGCCGATCGCCCCCGTATCGGCGGCCACCGCCCGGAACATAAGTCCCAAGCGGGTAAAGATGCGGCAGTAGGTGTCGTACATCAGATGGTAAGTCGCATCCAGACTCGCCTCGTCGGCGTGGAAAGAGTAGGCGTCCTTCATCAGGAACTCACGCGCACGCATGACCCCGAAGCGGGGACGGATCTCGTCGCGAAACTTGGTCTGGATCTGGTAGAAGTTCACGGGTAACTGGCGATAAGAGCGGATCTCGCGGCGGGCGAGGTCGGTGATCACCTCCTCGTGCGTTGGGCCATAGAGAAAGTCGCGCTCGTGGCGATCCTTGATCTTGAGCAGCTGTGGCCCGAACACCTCCCAGCGGCCGCTTTCCTGCCACAGTTCCGCCGGGATGACAGTGGGCATGAGCAACTCGATGGCACCGGCGCGGTTCATCTCCTCCCGCACGATCGCCTCGACCTTGCGCAGCACCCGCAGCCCCAACGGCATCCAGGTGTAAAGCCCCGAACCCAAGCGTTTGATCAAGCCGGCCCGCAGCATCAGCTTGTGGCTGATGAGCTCGGCCTCGGCCGGTGCCTCCTTGCTTGTGGAGAGAAAGAAGCGAGTTGTGCGCATAATATCGACCTCGACGGCAAAGCACTATCTTAACAAATGCGTATCCTCACCCGTGTTGGCCGGCGTGTGGCGCACACCCCGGTAGAAATCAGCGAGAAGGACGGCGTGCGCCTGCTGCACCTGGGCGGGCCAGCCGTGCAGAGCGCCATGCGGCTCAAGGCCCCGTTCGATCTGGAGCTGGAGTACACGCGGGCAATGCTGGCCTTTCTGCTCTTCCGCCCGGAAGCGCGCGAGGTCGCCTTGATCGGCCTGGGTGGGGGCTCGATCGCCAAGTTCATACACCAGCGGCTGCCGCAGATTCGCCTCACCGCACTGGAGATCAACCCGCAGGTGGTCGCGGCCGCGCGCGCCTATTTCCTATTGCCGGACAACGATGCGCGCCTCGAGGTGCGGGTGGCCGACGGTGCGGAATACGTGCGTCAGTGCAATGCAGAGCTCGACGGATTGCTGGTGGACGCCTATGACGCCGAACGCATCGTCGAGGACCTGGCCACGCAAGAGTTCTACCAGGGTTGTCTAAATGCACTGCGCCCTGGTGGTGTGGCTGTGTTCAACCTGTGGGGGTCCGACCCCCGCTTCGGGGCCTATCGCGCACGCTTGGATCGGGTGTTCGCCGGCCAAATTCTGCAACTGCCTGCCGAGAAGCGGGGCAATATCGTCGTCTTTGCCTTCAAGCCCCCTGTACCGGGACTGGACCGCCTTCTGCTGCGCGGGCGTGCCGAGCGGCTGGAGCGCGAGCTGGGGCTGGAATTCACCCGCTTCATCGAGCGTCTATATAGCTGCAACCGGTGAATCGACCGACCGGCTCACCCGGCTGAATCCCGCGCGATTGTGGTTGGGCGGCGGCTTTGCAAGGACGGCCAAGGGTGGGAGAATGCGTTTAGCGAGTGAAATCATTGAGGACGGCCATGATCGACAAAGACGGTTACCGGCCGAACGTGGGGATCGTGCTGTGCAACGCCCGCAACGAGGTGTTCTGGGGCAAAAGGGTGCGGCAAAACGCCTGGCAATTCCCGCAGGGTGGCATCAAACCCGGCGAGAGTCCGGAACAGGCCATGTACCGGGAGCTGCACGAGGAGGTGGGCCTCAAACCAGAGCACGTCCGCATCCTCGGCCGCACGCGCAACTGGTTGCGCTATGATGTGCCGCGTGAGTGGATGCGACGGGATTTGCACGGCCACTATCGCGGTCAGAAGCAGATCTGGTACCTGCTGCGCCTGATTGGGCGCGACTGCGACGTGTGCCTGCGCGCCACCGATCATCCCGAGTTCGATGCCTGGCGCTGGAGCGCCTACTGGGAGCCGGTGGAGGCCGTGGTGGCTTTCAAGCGGGAGGTCTATCGCCTTGCCCTGGCGGAACTGGAAAAGTACCTCGAGCCTCAGCATCTGCCGCGCACCCGGCACCCCTATATGCATGCCATGCGGGCGTACATGGGGCGGCCTTGACCGCCCACGGTAACGAAGACACACGAGGACTTTAGTCATGGATCCGCAATACAAGGTGCTGCCGGTGATGCCGCTCCAGAAAGGGGCGAGCTTCGTCATCCCTAGACAGGACATCCCTGAGCGGGTGAGCCTGGAGACCCCGGCCCTGGAGGTGATGACCGACTTCTCCAAGGTCACCGCTTACACCATCGGGCCGCTCGAGAGCATCGAATCGACGCGCGCTCGCATGATCCATCACGGGGTCCGTATGCTCCTGGTGGTGGACGAGCAGAACCAGATCCTGGGCCTGATCACCGCCACCGATCTGACCAGCGAAAAGCCCATGCAGGTGATCCAGACACAGGGTATCCGCCATTCCGACGTGCTGGTCAAGGACATCATGACCCCACGCGAGCGCCTCGAGGTCCTCTGCCTGGACGACTTGAAGACGGCGAAGGTGGGCGACGTGGTGGCCACCCTGCAGGCGCAGGGCCGCCAGCACGCCCTGGTGGCGGAACGACGTCCGGACAATAGCCAGACCTTGCGCGGTGTGTTCTCCGCCACACAGATCGGCAGGCTGCTGGGCATGCCTATCCACACTGTCTCCGTGGCTCGCACCTTCGCCGAGATCGGCGCAGCTCTGAACCGTTAGTGTGAAACTGGCTGCGCGCAAGGCCGACGATCTCGTCGCCTCGGTCGTGTGGGAGGCGGGGCAACCGCTGTGGCAGCGGGTGCCCAAGCGAGATGCCGCGGGTAAGCCGTATGCCGATTTCATGATGCTGGCGCCGGGGCTCAACAGGCGCCCTGCCGCGGAACAGCATCAGGTCATGGTGCTGGTGCGCGGGGTGCTGGAACGCTTCGGCGAAGACATCGTGTTCGCCGATTTCAACATCGACATCAATGTCCTGTGGGTGTCGCTGCGCTGCCAGCCCGGGCTCATGACCCAGGTGGTCTGCCTGTTGCGGGCCAAGGTGCCCCTGCTGCGGCTGGTGTCGCACAGCCCGGACGTCATGGCATGAACCAAACCGCACAGCGCATGTACCCGGGCCGGCCTACAGCGGCGGGTCGGGATCGGCAGGGCATCGGCCTGAGAAGAACGGTGACGTGTCTGTTGGCCGCCCTGATGGCGACCTCGACCGAGGCCATGCCGGACGACAAGCCGGTGCAGCCGACTGTACAGCCCGGCCGCGGCAGCGCCCAGGTCATGGCCCCGCCCGGTCTGTATCCCTATTACCTCGTCCCCATCTTCCCTTTCCTGTGGCCGGCGCCACCGGCGGTGCTGTCGCAGCCGCAGCCCTATACGCTCGTGATCTGGCTGCCCTCCCAGCCGCCCTTGCCCGCCGCGCCAGCCACCGCTTGGCCGGTCGCCCCGCCACAACCTCCGGCAGAGGTTCCTGAGCCTGGGCCCCAGTCTGCACCGTCCATGGCGGCGCAAGCGCCGTCGACCGTGTCCACCTCGGCCCCCGCCGCCCCGCCAGAGGCTGTCCCACCGCCCGCGGTGGCGGTCGCACCCACCCCTGGCGCGACTCCTTCCACCCACGACGTAGCCGCACCCCCTGAGACGCCCCGGGTGGTCGCGCCGGCACGCAAGCCTCCGGCGGCAAAACCCGCGGTCACCCCGCAGCCGGCAGCCGCCGCCAAACCGACCAAGCGCAAGCTGTGCTGGCGGGAAGGCCGGCTGGATGTTTGTAAGTAATCGCTTACTCCTTGTTGACCCAGTATCTTATGCGAGTACCTGATAGGGTACCGGCGGTACCAGGCAGGTCCCTTGCGCCGATTGCTGCAGGCCGGCGCGAGAGGCTTGGCATCCTCAGCCAAAACCGAGTAAAATGGTCAACAATGAGGTCGGGAGGGGTCCCTTGCTTCCGACAGTGGGCAGGACGGCTTGAAATGCTGCGTCCGCGTCACCATTTGCGTCCGCACACGCCCAAGCCGGCACCGGATTTCGAGCGTTTCAACTCACTCAACACTGAGGTTTGACCATGTCGGTTTCCGAGTCGCAAGTACAGATGGCTCTGAAGGGGCTCGTCGATCCCAACACCCAGAAGGATTTCATCTCCACCAAGTCCGCGCGCAACATCAAGGTCGAGGGCGGCAAGGTCAGCCTCGACGTGGTCCTGCCCTATCCGGCCAAGATGGTGATCGACAGCATCAAACAGGCCATCACGGACAAGATCAAGAGTATCCCGGGGGTGGAGTCGGTCGATGCCAACGTCACCTGGAAGATCGTCGCCCACAGCGTACAGCGCGGGGTGAAACTGATCCCTGGGGTCAAGAACATCATCGCCGTGGCCTCCGGCAAGGGCGGCGTGGGCAAGTCCACCACGGCCGTGAACCTGGCCCTGGCCCTGGCCGCCGAGGGGGCGCGTGTGGGCATGCTGGACGCCGACATCTACGGGCCTTCGCAGCCGACCATGCTGGGCATCCACGGCCGCCCCGAGTCGGTGGATGGCCAATCGCTGGAGCCCATGATCGGCCACGGGTTGCAGGCGATGTCCATCGGCTTCTTGATCGATGTGGAGACCCCCATGGTCTGGCGGGGTCCCATGGTGACGCAGGCCTTGGAACAGCTGCTCAACAACACTCGCTGGAAAGACCTCGATTATCTGGTGGTGGACCTGCCGCCGGGCAC
>CALAMX010000043.1 GCA_937925755.1 uncultured Burkholderiales bacterium | reverse complement strand
CCGCCTGTAAGCGGGCAGCATCGACCGTCAGGAAGACATCGGCCGGGCTGGCGGGGCCCTCCCGGCGGATGCGCTCGAACAACTCGTCTTCCTTGCCCTCGATGCGGTTGATGCGGATGCCAGTCTGGCGCGTGAAATTGTTGTAGAGGGCGTCGTCGGTCTGATAGTGGCGCGCGCTATAGAGGTTGAGCACCTGGGCTGCGGCCGGGGTGAGCGCGTTGAGGCCTAGCAGCGTGGCGGCGAAGATCAAGCGTCTCAGGGTGATGAACATCTGTATCTTTCCTTTCTCTACCGTTGGCTTAGGATGACCTGCTTGGCGAAGACCGCCAAGTCATTGGGTGCAAACAGTAACTAGAATGAGAACCATTGTCAATAACTGGTTAAAAAAACGCGACATTGATCGAAAAGGACGAGGGTATCTTATGTCGACATCGGCTCGATGAGTCGGCGGTTGGAACGTTGAGTCAGGGTTGGATACGGTCGAAACGCATCACGGTGTAGAGTATGCCCTCGAACACGGTATCGTAGCCGACCTCGTTGTCACGCTGCCAGAACTGGAAGCCGGGCTGCGTCTTGGGTTGGGCCTCGACAAAGCGCAGTTTGGGTGTGTCGAGGCGCACCTGCATAAAGACCCACATGGGGTAGAAACCATCTAGGAATCGCCGCATGTAAGGGCCGTTGGCGAGGACGTAACGGTTGTCGCCTGCCGACCAGAGGGCGCGGGTTTCCGCCTCGATACAAAGCACGGCGTTGCGCTGCACGTCGCGCAACTGCACCGTGTGTGTCTCCGCCCAGGATTGACCGATATTTTCGGCACGTGTCACGCGCAGGTTACGCACCCGCCCCTCGCGGTAGGCGACCTGCACTTCGGGCATGGGATCCAGGTTCTCATGGCACTGGTGCAGCCGAACCCAGCCGTCATCGAGACTGCTGTCGGTGATGGTGATGTGGTTGACGTGCCGGTGTATGGGTCGGGCGGGCGGTTCGGCCAGGAAGCGCAGCTCCCCCTCGTTGACCTCGGCGGCGCTCTTGAACAGCAGTTCATCCTCGTCGACCGCGGGCTCGGCAGCGGCTTGCAGTGCGGGAAAAGCAGAGAGGAACAGCAGCAATAGGCGCAGCATGGATATCGGCTTTTTCAGGCAAGCCCGCTCGCAACGCCAGCGAGCGGGCGCCTCGTCAAGGCAGACCCGGTAGGATACGCCGAGCACCATCGAAGCGTCGGGCCCAATAGCCGTTGTGCATGTCGGAGACGGTGACGCGCCGGTCACGCCGGCTGCTGGCGTGTACGAACTTGCCGTCGCCCTTGTAGATGCCAACATGGGAGAATGGACGCCCGAGGGTGTTGAAAAAGACCAGATCGCCGGGTTTCAGTTCACTGCGTGCGACGGGCTCGCCGCGCTGGCTCATCTCGCGCGCGTTGTGCGGCAGCTCGATGTCGTGCGTCTGTTTGTAGACATGACGCACCAGGCCGCTACAGTCGAGGCCGGTGTCGGGGCGCTGGCCGCCCATGCGGTAAGGTGTTCCGACCAGGCTCAGCGCCTCGAGCAGCGGCCGGCTCATGGCGTCGAGCGATTCTTGCAGGCCTTCGGAGGCTCGGGTGGGGGATGTAAACGGCAGGATCAGCAGAAGGGTGAATAGTATTGCAGCCCGCATCGTGCTCGGGTGTTCTGGCAGTACCCATAATTAAGCCACTACTGCGGCGCTGTTGTCTATCGACCATGCAGCATGTTAATTACAAATCACTTTAAAGGAATGCGATATGTCATTGATAAACAAATCGTACTTGCACGCGGAGCGGGCACAGACAGGGAAGCCCCGAAAATCGCCAAGCCTTCTCGCCAGCGAGGCACTACAGCACATGGCGACAACCGAGCGAACCGCGGGAGGACGAGAAGGGGTGCGCGTTCGGTTGACGCCCTCGGTGAGCGCAGAGGCTGAGCGACGCCCATGCTGAGACAGACCTTCGCACTGGTGCGTGACCTGCCGCGTCTGCAGGAGATCGCCTCGGTCCTGATCCGCTATGGCTGGGGTGACATCGTCCGGGCGCTTGGCATCGCCAACCTGCTGGAGCGGGCGGGCCGCCTGCTGCACTGGCGGACCACCAACGAGATCACGGCGCTCGACCTACCGGTGCGCATCCGGTTGGCGCTCACCGAACTGGGGCCCACCTTCGTCAAGCTAGGCCAGGTCCTGGCCACCCGGGTGGATGTCTTTCCCCCGGATTGGATCGCCGAGTTCGAGCAACTGCACAACCGTGTGCCGGCCGTGCCTTTCGAGCAGATCAGGCCACACCTGGAGAAGGCGCTGGGTCAGCCGATCGAAGCGGTGTTCGAACGCTTCGACACCACCGCCTTTGCCGCAGCTTCCATCGCCCAGGTGCATCGGGCGGTGCTCAAAGATGGTAGTCGGGTGGTGGTCAAGGTGCGACGGCCTGACATCGTGCCGAAGATCGAGGCGGATCTGCGCATCCTTGGGCATCTGGCGCGTCTGCTGGAGATGGAGCTCCCTGAGGCACGCCGCTATCAGCCCACCCAAATCGTGCAGCAGCTCACCCGTTCGCTGCGGCGTGAACTGGATATGGTCAAGGAGGCGCGCAACATCGAGCGCTTCGCCCAGAACTTCGCCGACGACCCGACGGTGCACATCCCCCGTGTCTACTGGGAATACTGCTCGGAGACGGTCAACGTGCAGGAGGAGTTGCAGGGCGTGCCGGGCACGGATTTGGAGGCGGTGCGGGCGGCCGGCTTCGACCTAGACGTGCTCGCTGCGCGCGGCGGCGACGCGGTGCTGAAGATGATCCTGATCCACGGCTACTTTCATGCCGACCCCCACCCGGGCAATGTCATCTACCTGCCGGGCAACGTCATCGGCATGGTCGATTTCGGCATGGTCGGGCGGCTGACCGATCGACGGCGCGAGCAGATCATCGATTTCCTCAACGCCATGGTGCTCAAGGACGAGGAGGGCATGCTCAATGTTCTGCTGACTTGGGCGGGGGATGCCGAGGTGGACGAAGAACGCCTCGCCTATGACCTCTCCGAGCTGGTGTTCAGCTACGACAATCTGCCGCTCAAAGACGTACAGATCGGCCCCCTGCTGGCGGATGTCACCGCGCTCATGCGCGACAACCACCTGACGATGCCCTCCGATCTGACGCTACTGTTCAAGGCCCTCATCACCCTGGAGGGGCTGGGCCGGCAACTGACGCCGGGCTTCCACATGGTCGATCACTTGGAACCCTTCATCCGCCAGCTCTACGCCAGCCGCTATACCCCGGCGGCCATGGCCAAGCGCGCGCGACACGGGGTCAAGGAGATGCTGGAGGTGGTGTTGGGACTGCCACGCGACCTCGCCCATCTGTTCCGTCTGGCGCGCCGCGGCAGCCTGAAGATCGACCTGGACTTGAAGCGCCTGGACCACTTCGGCCACCAGCTCAACTATGCCGCCAACCGCTTGACCATGGGGGTACTCACCGCGTCATTGATCATTGGTTCCTCCATCATCATGACCATCCCCGATGCACCGACGAGTCTCACCCTGTTGGGCGCTGTCGGCTTCATCCTCGCCTTCGGCAACAGCGTCTGGATCGTCATTTCCATCTGGCGCTCCGACAAAGACTAGCCGATTGGTTACAATCAAGACTTTGGCCAGTCGCGGCCGTCTCCGCTTTTCGTCATCAAAATAGGAAGACTTGCACCATGGAGCGCATCTATAACTTCAGCGCCGGACCCGCGGTCTTGCCGCGAGAGGTTCTCGAACAGGCCCGGGAGGAACTCGTCAACTGGCGTGGCTGTGGTATGTCCGTCATGGAGATGTCGCATCGCGGCAAGGAATATATGGGCATACACGCCCAGGCCGAGGCCGACCTGCGCGAGCTGATGAATATCCAAACCAACTATAAGGTGCTGTTCCTGCAGGGCGGGGCCTCCAGCCAATTCGCCATGGTGCCCATGAATCTGTTGCGCGGCAAAACCTCCGCCGACTACCTCAACACCGGCGAATGGTCGAAGAAGGCGATCAAGGAAGCGAAGAAGTACTGCACGGTCAATGTGGTGGCTTCCAGCGAGGACCGTAACTTCAGCTATGCGCCGCCCCAGTCCGAGTGGAATCTCGACCCCAATGCCGCTTATGTGCACTACACGCCGAACGAGACCATCGGCGGGGTGGAGATCTTCTGGACGCCGGAGACGGGAGACGTGCCTTTGGTCGCCGACATGTCCTCCACCATCCTGTCGCGGCCCATCGACGTGTCGAAATACGGCCTGATCTATGCCGGGGCACAGAAGAACATCGGTCCAGCCGGGGTGACCGTGGTGATCGTGCGCGAGGACCTCATCGGCCAGCCGCTTGCCGGCACACCGACGATGTTCGACTACAAGGTCCACGCCGACAACGATTCCATGTACAACACCCCACCCACCTTCGCCATCTACATTGCCGGCCTGGTGTTCAAGTGGCTCAAGGACAAGGGAGGGCTTGCAGCGATGGAGCGCATCAATATCGCCAAGGCGCAGCTTCTCTACGACTATCTCGATTCCACCGAGTTCTACCGCTCACCGGTGGCGCGTGAGAACCGCTCGCGCATGAACGTGCCCTTCACTTTGCAGGACCCAGCCCTGGACGAGGAATTCCTCAAGGGGGCCAAGGCCCGGGGTTTATTGCAACTCAAGGGGCACCGTTCGGTCGGCGGCATGCGCGCCTCGATCTAC
>CALAMX010000042.1 GCA_937925755.1 uncultured Burkholderiales bacterium | reverse complement strand
TTGCGCATCACATCCAAGACCTGCTTTTTCAGACCGGAGAAGACCAGCTCGACCCCACTTTGTCGCAGTCGCTCGACCAAATGGTGCACCACCTCTTCGCCCGAGGCATCGAGCTGGTTGATCCCGTCACCGACGATGAGCACATATTTCGCCTCTGGGCGCGAGGCCAGCGCCTCCAGCACGGCGTCTTCGAAGAAGGACACGTTGGCGAAGTACAGCGAGCCGTCGAAACGCAAGGCCATGACGTGCTTGCTGGTGCCGAGCGTGGGATGGACCTTGAGGTCCCGTAGGGTGCCGTCCGGATAGCGGCCGAGCAGCGCCACCCGCGGCGTCATGGTGCGCAGGAGGAACAGCACGATGGCCAACCCTGCCCCGATCATGATCCCGACATCCAAGTGGGGGGCAAAGGTCAGGGTGGCAATGAAGGTGACCCCGGCAGCGATGCCATCGTGCTTGTGCGCCTGCCAAGCATGTTTCATCGCCTGTACGTTCACCAGGCCGACCACCGCCATGATGATGATGGCCGCGAGTACTGCCTGCGGCAGGTGGTAGAGCAGCGGGGTAAGCAGTAGCAAGGTAATCAGCACGATCAGCGCGGTAAACACCGAGGACATGCCGGTCACCGCCCCGGCATTGAGATTGACCGCCGAGCGGGAGAACGAGCCGGAAACCGGGAAAGACTGGGAGAAAGAGCCGATGATGTTGGCCAAACCCTGACCGATCAACTCTTGATTCGGATCGAGACGCTGTTTGGTTTTGGCGGCCATGGCCTTGGCAATGGAAATCGCCTCCATGAAGCCAACCAGGGCGATGACGAAGGCAGTGGACAAAAGCACCCGGACCTTGTCCAGATCGATCACGGGCAGGGCGAAGTTCGGCAGCCCCTCGGGGATCCTGCCGACCACCTCGCCACCGCCGATGAGCTTGAACTTCCCTTGCTCCACCTTGCGGATACGATACTTGGCCTCGTCAAGCCTGACCCCCGCGGGCGCCCGTCCCACCGGATAGATCCCCGCGGTGTTGCCTTGCGCGTCGACCTCGCGCACGACCGGGATCTGGCGCAGACGCGCCTTGATCTCATTGAGCTGCTCCTCGGCTTGTTTCACCGCCAGGCGGGCGAGCCCGACCTCGACCTCCAGTTGCAGCAGCTGCGCCGAATCCGCCTTGGCCTTCTGCGCCGCAGTAAGCTTCTCTTGTTTGGCGGCCACCGCCTTGTTGAGTTCGTCCAGTCGCTGCGTGCCGGCATCGACCGCCTGCACCAAGGCGAAGAGCTCGGGGTCGCGCACCTGTTCCAAGCGGCCATCGGCGTTCTTCTCGAAACCGGTCGCCCACGACACCACCGTGGTGATGATCACCGCGATCAGCACGCCAGGCCACTTCGGACGGTATTTCCTGATCGCCCACATGATGGCAATCGCCCCCACTCCCATCGCCAGGGTGGGGAGATGCGTGTCGCCAAGCTGCTTGAACACGCCCCACATGTCCACCATGAAATGCTCGCTGCGGCCCATGGGCACGCCGAAGATCTTGCTCACCTGCGACAAGGCGATGATGATGGCAGCGGCATTGGTGAAGCCGACGATGACCGGATGGGACAGGAAGTTGACCACCACGCCCAGTTTGAACACCCCCAGGGCAAGCTGGATTACACCCACCAGGAAGGCGAGCAAGATGGCGAGCGCGATGAAGTCCGGGGAGCCGGGCGCGGCATAGACCGACAATGAAGAGGCGGTCAGCAGCGAGACCACGGCCACAGGGCCGGTTCCGAGCTGATGGGAAGAGCCCCACATCGCTGCCACCGCCACCGGTAGGAAGGCCGCGTAAAGACCATAGTAGGCCGGCATGCCCGCCAGCTGGGCATAGGCCATGGATTGGGGGATCAGCACCAGGGCGACGGTCAGTCCGGCGATGAAATCAAGCTTGAGGGTCTCCGCCTTGAGCGGAAACCAGCGCAGAAACGGAAAGAGGCGTAGCAGCAGTGGATTCATCACTTTGCCTGGCGGGGAAGCTTGTGTGTTGAGTTTTGTTGTTACAAAGAGCGGGGTACAAGCATATCAGAAAATCCTAATCATATCGCGCCTTGAGTCCACGATAGATCAGCATAGGCGGCATGCTGTCATCCTCACGAGCGCACGCTGCTCAGGAGGTTCAAAAGACTCTCCGGCTGCACATGCATGCTCCCACTCTTTGTCTTGTCTACATGCATGCCAGCCGCACTGCACGACGCCAGCCAGTCGCAGCTTGCTGGCTTCAGCGGCGAGCGGTGCTTGCGCCTTGTGCCAGTGCTCAACACTGAACGTCATATCGACACTCGGCGCCTTTCCCTGCAGCTTCTGCCTATGGCATCGTGTGGATGGTGGTCAACTGGCTGGGTCTGCTCGCGGACGCGCACCAGTGGTTCTTCGTCTATGGCTTCGCTGCCGCTGTGCTGATCATGGTCTCCTTGTCATGCAGGGGCGGCCGTCGCCCTACCGAGGGTCCTCAATCGCCAGATCGCTGGATGTCCCTGCGCGGTGATCGTCCCTGCCGCCCTCTTACCACCGGCCTGTCCATCCGAGTCAAACAGCCTTGAAGGCGCACGATCCATGCACTGCAAGATCTTACTCCCCGTCGATGGCTCGGAGTGCTCGCTCAGGGCCGCCCGCCACGTCGCCAGGCTGGCACGGCTGGTGCCTGGCCTGGAAGTCCATGTGCTCAGCATACAGCCTACTGGTGACGACTGGGCCGTGCGCCGTCTGATCAGCCCGGAGGAACTGGCGGAGATGGAGCGGGAGTGGGGGCAGGCGGTGATGGAACCCGCCTACGCGATCCTGAAAGAGGCGGGCATAGAACCCCAGTGCCACCTGATCCAGGGCGAGGTGGCGCCCAGCATCGTGCAGCTCGCCAGAGAGCTCGGGTGCGACCAGATCGTCATTGGCACGCGCGGGCAATCCGCCCTCACGGACCTGCTCATGGGATCGGTGGCCAGCAAGGTACTACACCTCTCGCCCATCCCCGTCACCTTGGTCAAATCGCGTGTTGCGCCGCATCTTTAGCCTACTGGCCGTGGGTCTCGCGTGTCCGCCCGCTCTCGCGTCGGAGGCCACGCCCGCCGTCCTGGGCATCCCCATCGAATTCCTGTTCGCCACGACCCTCCTGGGTGTGGCCCTATGGCACCGCCATGCCCTGCCGGTCGCCGTCGCGGGCATGGTCATCATGTCGCTCTACAAGATCACCTTCACCGGCTTTCATGGGGGCACCGGCGTTGCCGGCTGGATCGCCCATCTTGGTCACGAATGGGTGGTGCTGGCCAACCTGCTCGGTCTGCTGCTGGGTTTTGCCATCCTCGCCCGCCATTTCGAGGACCGACACCATTTCGAGGACAGCCACGTCGCTTACGCCCTGCCCCGCCTGCTGCCGAGCGATTGGCGGGGGGCCTTGCTGCTGCTGGCGCTGGTATTCGTGATGTCCGCCTTTCTCGACAACATCGCCGCGGCGCTCCTCGGCGGCACGGTCGCCGCGCACGTCTTCCGCCGGCGCGTGCACGTCGGTTATCTCGCCGCCATCGTCGCCGCCTCGAACGCCGGCGGCTCGAGCAGCGTGGTTGGCGACACCACCACCACCATGATGTGGATCGACGGCGTGGCGCCGCTCAAGGTCGCTCACGCCTACGTGGCCGCGCTCACCGCCCTGTTGGTCTTTAGTCTCATCGCCGCCCGCCAGCAGCACGCCCTACAGCCCATCGTCCATCATGGCGGTGAGGCTGCGCCCGTGGATTGGGTGCGTCTGGCCATCGTCGCCTGGATCCTGGCCGTCGCCATCGCCACCAACGTCAGTTTCAATAGCCTCTACCCCGAACTGGCCGATCGCTTTCCCTTCTCGGGCCTGGCGGTGTGGTTCGCGCTCCTGACCGCTATCCCCCTGCGCCGCCCCGAATGGCGGCTGCTGCCCGACGCGGCCAAGGGCAGTGCCTTCCTGCTTTTCTTGGTCATCTTTGCCTCGATGATGCCGGTGGAGCACCTGCCAGAGGCGAGCTGGCCCACCGCCCTGAGGCTGGGTTTCGTCTCCGCCGTGTTCGACAACATCCCGCTGACTGCCCTGGCATTGAGCCAGGGCGGCTACGACTGGGGGGCTGGCCTATACCGTCGGCTGAGGCGGCTCCATGATCTGGTTCGGCTCCTCCGCCGGGGTGGCCCTGACCAGCCTGTTCCCCGAAGCTCGCTCCAAAGTCGCCTGGCTCAGATCAGGCTGGCATGTAGTGCTCGGCTACGTGGCTGGCTTCGCCGTCATGCTGGCAGTGGTCGGCTGACAACCGCACCCGCCGCACAAGCCGGTGCGCGCCGCGCCCGCCGCCGTCGCCCCGGCGCCACAACACTGAGCCGTACGACTGGGTGAGGGGTGCGAATTTCTGTCAAGGCAAAGTAGAAATGTCCGGTAGTTGGGCAAGATCGAGATGTCCGGTTGGGCGGTGGGTTTGTTTTCAGGGGGTGGCCAGTTGGTCACCCCCTGAAGGCGGCGGCGCGGGATCGCGGCGCCAGGGGTGGTTGGGGCATGGGCGGGATTTCTCGGACCACCGCCGTGTATTGAGGACCGCATCGACGCGGGCATTCAAGGTCTTATCCTCCACAGGGGGGTGAGCGTGTGGGCGGAATCGAAGACCTTGAAGGGCAGGACTTCCTCGCCATGCAGCAAC
>CALAMX010000041.1 GCA_937925755.1 uncultured Burkholderiales bacterium | reverse complement strand
CGATCCTGCTCGCTGGGCTATGGTTGCATTACGTCCAAGATCGGCGTCTTGCCCGTGTCCTTGTCCTGCCGGCGTGGTATCTGCCCCTGCGCCTGGCGTTGACCAGCGCGGCCAACCTGGCGCTGGTCCTGGCTTGGCCGCGCCTGGTTTGAGGCAACCATGGATTGGTCCACACGCCTACAGGCGACAGGCTCACGACAACGCCAGGAGGCATTCCCGCCCAGCCGCTTCACCGCCCTGCGCCGTGCCCTACGGGTGGACCCCAAGGCTTATGCCCGTAGCCGCAACCACCTCGACGGGGCCGTCACAGCACTCTCGCCCTACGTCACCCACGGCCTGCTGCCGGCCGATGAGCTATTCGACCTTTGGCGCCGACGGTTGGGGCTCTGCCTCAAGGACAAGCTGCTCGGCGAGCTGGCCTGGCGGGAGTTTTTCCACCATGTCTGGTATCACCGCGGCGAGGCCATCCTGCAAGACCTCCGGCCAGGTCTGCCGGGGGTGCGTTACCAGCAAAGCCTGCCCGAGGATGTCCGCCGGGCCGCGACCGGGGTCCCAGTGATCGACGCGACGGTGCGCCGTCTGTATCAGACCGGTTGGCTACACAATCACCAGCGCATGTGGCTGGCCAGCTATGTCGTGCACCTGCGTAAGGTGCACTGGCGGGTCGGGGCCGATTGGATGTATGGCCATCTGCTCGACGGCGACCTGGCCAGCAACCATCTGTCCTGGCAGTGGGTGGCCGGCACCTTCAGCCACAAGCCCTACCTGTTCAATGCCGACAACGTGGCCCGGTATGCGCCCCGCCTCGACAGCCGCGGCACGGCGATCGACCGTGGCTATGCCGAGCTCATGGCGATCGCCCGGTCGTGCATAGACGTCGGTCCCGAGAGGGACACGCCGCCGCCCACGGCGGAACCCGCCTTGTACGAGCGACCTCCGGCTGAACCCGACTTAGAGGGAGACCCTGCGTATGTTGACGCCTGGACCGCGGTGATTCACCCATGGTCTCTGGAGGCGCGGGTGCCCGGACTACGGCAGATTGGCCTCTTACACGCCGACTTCCACCGCCGCTTCCCCTGGTCGGCCCGGCGCTGGGATTTCGTCCTCCGACGCATGCGTCAGATCTGCGAGGCGGTATACTACGGCGACCTGGCCACCCTGGCGAGCTGCCTTGCTCCGCCGGAGCGCTTGCTCGCCGTAATGACGCTGAATCCCGGCTACCGCGAGGGGCTTGCGCTCAGCGTGCGAGGGTGCTTGGCGCCGCTGCCGACCGCGCTGCCCGAGCTGGATGCCGCGCAGCCATCCTACAGCCGCTGGGTGAAGGAGCAATGCCGGCGTAACCCAAGTCTTTGCTGACCCCGTGGACGCACCGGCAAGGTGCTTAGGGAAGTTCTGCATAACTGGCTGCGCGGGCGCAACGCTGCCTTACGCGGTGTTGGCTCCGGCCGCTCGCTTTCGCTCGCTTAACATGCCTGACGGCAGGTTAGCCTCCGCCGAAACTGCGTTTTGGCTCCGGCCGCCGCTTCGCGGCTTAACATGCGCTACGCGCATGTTAGCCTACGCCGGAACTTCGTTGTGGCTCCGGCCGCTCGGCTTCGCCTCGCTTAACCTGCCTGATGGCAGGTTAGCCTACGCCGAAACTACGGCCTGCCGTGCCGATCTCGTAGGAGCGACGAGAGTCGCGACCAACAACGACCAACAACGACCGACGGGATGCATACCACGACGTGTCGCGGCTTTCGCCGCTCCTACACCTGCCGTGCCAATCTCGTAGGAGCGACGAAAGTCGCGACCAACACGGCGGGCGGTGTGGCACGTAGGAGCGACGACAGTCGCGACCGAAAACAACCAACAACGACCAACAACGACCAACAACGACCAACAACAACCAACAACGACCAACAGCGACCAACAGCGACCATCAACGACCAACAACGACCAACAGCGACCATCAACGCCCAACAACGACCGACGGGATACACATCACGACGTGTCGCGACTCTCGTCGCTCCTACACGAGGCGCAAGCGCGGCGGGTGGTGTGGCATCACGATGATACGTCTGGCATCCGGCGCTTAGGGCACTCAATCCCGGTCGCCGGGATGCAGAGCGTCCTTAGGCCACTGGTGTCGTGTCCTCAAAACGATCCCAACCCAAGAAGGCGGCGGCAATTAAATCAGCGTTTCCCTAGCCCTTTGTGCGGCCTGGTGACTGCAAGGTGCACGTCGGCACGGATGCGGCCAGTGGTCTTGCCCACAGCGGGGTGGTCACCGCGGCTTGCGTCAGATGTCACGCAGGCGCAGGCGCAGCTCGTGGGCAGGAAACGGAGGTCTTTGCCGATGCGGGCGACCAGGGGGCGAGCCAGCGGGTCGAGGTCAAACGACGTCATCCCAACGCGAGCTGGCCGATCGCGATCTGCCCAGGCAAACGCAGGCCGCTCGACACGACCCGGCCACGCAAGGCGATCCTGGACCCGATCGAGACCGTCAAGGCCCATATTCGCGCATGGTGCGCACATCTTTGCGGTGATGAAGTGTGTCTTTCACGACACCAAAATCCGTTACCGGGGGCTGAAGAAGCATGCCGCGCAGATCACGCCCCTCTGGATGCTCATCAATCTGTGGATGGTGCGCAGGCGCCTGATAAAACCTACGACGGGGTAGGTGCGTCCAAACAGGGCGGACAAAGGTCGCAAAAGAGGGCGCAAAAGCCCCCTGCGGGGCCGAAAACGCTCCGCAGAGGGGGTCTAAACAGCCTCCGAAGACCGCAGAAACGATGCCGAAACCCAGCGTGTGACCAAGGCTTCGCCTCGAACTCAGGGGCGAGGGTTGTGCAGAGGTTCCTTAGCCTCCACCGAAACCAGGTTGTGGCTCCGGCCGTTCGCTTACCTTCGTCTTTGGTTCGTTGTCTCGTGGCGAGCACTTTGGGCGGCTGGCGGCGCTTGGGCTCGCAGCCTGCTGCAGGACTGCTTTAGCCCTCTTCGTCCAACAACTGCCCGGCGATGGCCCAGTTTTCGTCGGGTAGCTCCTCGAAGGCGATGTAGGTGTAACGCCGGGGCTTGTGCGCAACGCGCTCCAGGGTGTCGGTGATCTCCTCGGCGATGCGTTTCTTCTGCTCGCGGGTTAGGCTGCCGGCGAGCTTGATGGTGACCACGGGCATGCGTCAGACCTCCAGGTGGCGGCGGATATCGGCGAATACGGCATGGAACATGGCCGGGGTGAGGCGGCCAGTCTGGGTATTGTAGCGGGAGCAGTGGTAGCTATCGAACAAGACACGGCCCTCTGGCAAGAGGTGGCGGGCACCGTGGGCGAAGGGGTAGCGCGCGGGTTTGCGTCCTAGCGCCTGTACGACAGCGGCATGGGCGATCTGCCCCAGGGCGAGAATGGCGGCCCCCGTGGGCAGGGCTGCGAGCTCCGCGGCGAGGTAGGGGTTGCAGCGGCGGACCTCAGCGGTCGCGGGTTTGTTCTGCGGGGGGACACAGCGCACGGCGTTGGTGATGCGGCAGCCGTGGAGCTTCAGGCCATCGTCACGCCCGAGCGAGGCTGGCCGCTCGGCAAAGCCGTGCACATGCAGGGTCTGGTAGAGCAGCAAGCCGGCGTGGTCGCCCGTGAAGGGGCGACCGGTGCGATTGGCGCCGTGGAGTCCTGGCGCCAGGCCGACCACCAGCAGGCGCGCCGCCGCGTCGCCGAAGGCGGGGACGGGGGCATTGTGGTAGGCGGGATGGCGCCGCCGGTTGTCAGTACGAAAGTCGGCTAGGCGCGGACACAGACGGCAATCCGGCGGTGCCTCGCCGCACACGGGGGCACCCATCAGTGCAGGTGTGTCGGGACCGACTGATTGTCCTGTTCGGGCATCTCGGCGTGCACCACTTCGCCCTCGGCATTGGCGTAGAGCGGCGCGCCGCAGTCTTCGCAATATTCGAGGGGGAAGCGCTGGTCCAGCACGATCACCTCGCCCACGCCGGCAGCGCGCAGGACCCGTTCGATCTCGCCGCCGGTATCCGTGGTCTCGTCCTCGGCACCGAGCAGTGGCCAGACCACGCCGTGTACCACCTCGCTACCGCGCCTGGGGGCGAAGCTCACGCGCCACTCCTCCAGCCGTCGGTCGTAGAAAGGGGCGGCGACGGCCCGCAGCTCAGCGGGTTTGAGATCGAGCATGGCCTGTAGATAGGCCACTGCCGCGCGCAGGGAATAGGGGCGACCCTCGCGGTCGGCCCGCCGCCAAGCGGCGAAGTAGGCGTCGGGCAGCAGTAGTTCGAAGCCGCAACCGGGCAGCACGGCCGGAAGATTCGGTGTGGCCTGGGTGCGCCACTGGGCGAGTGCCTGCTCGCGGCTGCCGTCGGCCTCGTTCCAGCGGAAGACGGGGCGGCCAGGTGGGACCATGACGGCGCCCAAGATATAGCGCACGTCGGAGATGTAAGGCACCACCTCCGGTAGTTTCGCCGGGTCCTCCCGGTAGGCGCGGTCTTCACGCAAGGCCTCCCACAGCTTCTCGGCGTAGCGGCGCGTTTGCGCATAGCCGTAGGGGAGCTGATCGGGGCTGTAAAGAAAATCGGCCAGGGTGAAGCGGACATCTGCTGCCAGGACGTGGGCGCCCAGATGATTGGACAACGCGCTCACCACCTCGTCGGGCAGCCGCCGCGCCGGGATGCTGTAGCGTGACCAGGTCAGCACCGGCAGGGCGATGAGCAGGCAATGGCGTGGGCCGTCGCGGGTCGTGATGAGATCCGACTCGGCGATGGACTCCACCAGATCGGCCAGTTCGTCATAGCCGCGTCCCTCGGTCTCGTGCAGGCGATCCAGGGCTAAGTTGATGGGCTCTTCCTGGCCGGCCTCCAGCAGGCGGCCAAGGTGTTGCATGAGCTCGCCTTCCCAGTAGGCATCCTCGACGCGACTGCCGGATTCCGCCAGCCCCTGCGCCAGCCAGACTAGGCGCTCGGCGTCGCGGCTCATGCGGTGTTGGGAGTGGATACGGCGTCGTTTCATGGTGTACGAGTCGCAGAAGGGAAGCGTTGCAAAACGGGATTATCACCTGTTTCCGGTTGCAGGGTCACGTGGCCGATGCCGTGTTTGCGGGCCAGCAGGGCGCGCGCCTGCAGGAGGATGCGCGGCCAGTCGTTGAGGTGCTCGAGGTCGAGGTGGGCGGAGAGCGCGATCTTGCCCGAGGACAGCGTCCAGACGTGCAGGTCGTGTACCGAACGCACCCCCTCGAGTGTGGCGAGATCACGCCCCACGGCCTGGATGTCGATGTGCGGCGGCACCCCTTCGAGCAGCACCTGCAGCGCTTCGGACAGCAAGCGCCAAGCGGAGAACAGGATCAACCCTGCCACCACCAGCGACAGCAGCGGGTCGATGGGTGTCCAGCCGGTGGTGAGGATGACCACGCCGGCGGTGATGGCCGCCACTGATCCCAGGAGGTCGCCGATGACGTGCAGCAGCGCCGCCCGCGTGTTGAGGTCCTGGCTGCCGTGCGAAAGGCGCCAGGCCACCAGTAGGTTGACCAACAGGCCGATGCAGGCGACCACAAGCATCGCCTCGCCGCGGATGTCGCGCGGTTGCTGGAAGCGTTGTACGGCCTCGAAGGCGATGAAGCCGATCAGACCCAACAGGATGAGCCCGTTGGCGAGTGCGGCCAGCACCTCGGCGCGCACCAGGCCATAGGTGTGCCGGTCCGAGGGTGGTCGCCGCGCGAGCCAGGCTGCGAGGGCCGCCAGGGCCAGCGCGGTGGAGTCGGTGAGCATGTGCCCGGCATCGGCGATGAGCGCAAGCGAACCCGACCACCAGCCGGCCACGGCCTCGACGAGGGCGAAGCCCAGGGTGAGCGCGAGCGCCCCGGTCAGGTGGCGGTGTTCGCCGCGATGGCCCAGGTGATGATGGATGTGATCGGTGTCCCGGTCGAGAGACAGTTCAGGTTTTGCCACGTTTGCCGAGAGGGTCGGTAGGGTCATTCAGGGCCAGATCGGCATCCACCTGGCCCAGGCCGGCCAGGCGGTGCACTGCCTGTACGTAGCGGCCGCTCGCGTGCAGGGTCGTGCGGTCGGGCGGATGCGGGCGGCCGTGCATGCGCGTAAGCCGAATGAGCGATACCGCATGTGGCTGCCAGGTCAGCCGCGCCAGCAGCGTGTCGGCCAGGTCGGGCCGATTGCAAAGCAGCACCATGTCGCAGCCGGCCGCCAACGCCATCCGCGCCCGCGCGACAATGTCGCCCACGACACTCGCCCCTGCCATGGCGAGGTCATCGCTGAAAATCGCCCCCTCGAAACCGTAGCGAACGCGCAGCAGCTCGTGCAGCCAGCGCCGGGAGAAACCGGGCGGCAGCTCGTCTACCTGAGGATACATGACATGCGCGGGCATGATGCCTGCAAGACCTAGGTCGATCAACCGGCGAAAAGGCATGATGTCGGCAAACTCTAAGTCGGCCAGGTCGCGCGCGTCGACCGGTAGGTCGGTGTGCGAATCAGCGGCGACGAAGCCGTGGCCGGGGAAGTGCTTGCCCACCGCGTTCATGCCCGCCTCGGCCATACCCAGCATCAAGGCGTGCGCCAGCTCGGCCACGGCCTCGGGGTGGCGATGGAAGGCGCGATCGCCGATCACCCCACTCGCACCATAATCCAGGTCCAGCACCGGGGCGAAGCTGAAATCCACACCGACGGCGCGCAGCTCTGCAGCCAGCACATAACCAGCATCGCGCGCCAGATGCTTGGCCATCTGCGGCTTAGTGTCCCACAGTGCGCCGATCGCACGCATGGGCGGCAGCGCCGTGAAACCGCTGCGGAAGCGTTGTACACGCCCCCCCTCGTGGTCCACGGCGATCAATAGCGGCGGTGCGCGTAAGGCATGGATGTCACGCGTGAGCGCGGCGATTTGCGTCGGGTTTTCATAGTTACGGGCAAAGAGAATGACCCCGCCCACCAGCGGATGCAGCAGTCGCCGGCGATCGTCCGCCGTCAGCGTGGTCCCGGCCACGTCCAGCATCAGGGGACCCAGGGGCAGGCGTTCGGCGGTCATACGCTAACCTCTACGACGACGAAACCGACGGCATAGTCCACCTCGTCGGCGAGGCTCAAGTGTACCCGCGCGATCCCGCGCTCGGTCAGCCAGCGTTGCAGCTTGGGATCGAAGGTGAAACTCGGCCGGCCATGGTCGTCGTGCGTCACCCCCATGTTAGTGAGGCTCACGGGCGCCCGCAGTCCCGTGCCCAGGGCCTTGGCCAGGGCCTCCTTGGCGGCGAAGCGCTTGGCTAGCAGGCGCGGCTTGTCCATGGCCTGGAAATAGCCGGGCCATTCTGCGGGGCTCAGCAACCGTGCCGCCAGACGCTCGCCATGCCGGGCGTACACGCCGCGCATGCGCGCTATCGCGACGATATCCGTGCCGATGCCGTGGATCATGGCGAATGTGAACGGTTGAGCTGCCGGCGGCCAGGGGGCCAGCAGGCGAATTGCAAGGGGTCCAAGGTGTGCACCACGAGGCTTGAAATCCCAGCGTGAACGGCCGTCCAAGCGGCCAAGTCTGAAGGCAGAAAGGCGCGCCGCAAAATGACGATTGCTGCCGGAGGATTCCCTTTGTATCGACCGAGTCGCATGTTCGAGCGTGCGCTTGCAGTCGGGTATAGCCGCCACGCGCTCGCGTTGCATGCTCTGATCATACCAACTGCATGACCATAGCCCGGTCCCTGGAATTTCCGTTTTTTCGTCTTGATGGTGTTCACCATCTAGACCATGGCACTTTGAGGTGGTTCACGATTGCAAGCGCTTCGGCTTCATCTCAGCGAAAGTCGGTGGCAACGACTTCTTCGCCCATTTTCCCGCGATCTATGGGCTATGGTCTTAAGACTCGCAGGGAGGGGCAGCGCTCCCACTTCGATGCAACGCGCGGCACGCAAGGGCTGACCTTCTCTGGGGAGGCTCAGCTTTGACCCGGTCAGCGGGAGTTACGCGGTGTGTACAATGCGTAATACGGCTGTACGCCCGCGCGGGCGGCATTGCAGAATCTCCCTGCGCCGGGCTTGTTGGTGCATCCGACGCGGAGAAGGCCACGGCCTAAGAGGAAATATGGAGATGCAAGGCGTGGTGGACGAGTTCATGCCCGATGTGCGCGACCGTGTCACGCCCGAAAATGGCTTTCACCCAGTGGCCCATTGTGTGGGTCGGATGCGCAAGCGCCACATCCGACCAGGCCGGTGCCGGGTGAGGCGTAAGCGTTCGCCCTACGATCTGAGCAAGAGGCGGATCACCCTCCGAAATCACCCTCCGAAACCTGGACATCCGACCCACCCCTGTGGCCGCGCCCAGGCTACGACGCCATCACTGACCAGAGGTCGACGCGGCAAAAAAACGCC
>CALAMX010000040.1 GCA_937925755.1 uncultured Burkholderiales bacterium | reverse complement strand
CAAGCTGGCCGAGCCCTATCTGCGGCAGATGACACAGGCCCCGCTACTCGCCGGCGCCTTGCGCCGGCGTCTGACCGAGCTCACCGGCCTGCCGGCTGGCGGCCGGGGGTATGCAGGCCCCGTGAGACCGGCGACGCGACCAGTACGACCACCCAGGGTACGCCCCTCGCCCTGGCGCACGGCTCTGCTGGCCTTGCTGCATGATCCCAAGCTCGCGGCGAATGTCGATGATGTGCCCGACGGTGCGGGTGCCGATGTGCAGCTTTTTCAGAGCGTGCTTGATATGCTGCGCGTCCGCCCCCATCTGGCCAGTACCCGTGATGTCATTGCGGCCTTTGGTGGGCGGCCCGAACAGCCCGTCTTGCAGCGCCTGGCCGCCGATTTGCTGACCCTAGGCGAGGACTATGACGCCGCCGCTGATCTCACGGCCGCACTCGATCGTCTGAGACAGCAGGCCCGACGGCGTGAAATCGAGGTACTGAGCCGCAAGCCCCTAGCCGAGTTGTCACCTGAAGAGCAACAACGACTGCGCGACTCGCTGCGCGACGGGAAACTGTCTCGTGCTTGAGGGGTCAAAGGCCCCATGATAGCAATGACTTTGTGATAGTATTCAACATTTTCCTCGATTTCCATTTGCGAGGCACCTGAGCAATGTCTACCCAGAAGACGTCGGTCAAGACGGCAACGAAAACCTCTGCCAATACTACAGCGAAACCGAGCGCCAAAAAGTCCCCCGCAACTTTGGGTATGAACAAGGACCAGGCGGTGACGATGGAGACGCAGGTGAATGAGCGGCCCCGGGCCGAAGTGGCCACGGCGGGTACCGCGGACACGCCCCCCGTGCGTGGACGCCCCGGCCGCAAGCCTGGGCAGAAGGCCGCGAGCGCCAAACAGCAGGCCGCCCAGAATCTGGTCAACGCCCTGCACGCCAAGACCGAAGGCAAGGCCGACCAGGAGGAGCGGCGCACACGGCTCAAGGCCCTGATCCTGCTGGGCAAGGAGCGCGGCTATCTCACCTACGCCGAGATCAACGACCATCTGCCGGACGACATGCTGGATGCCGAACAGATCGAAGGCATCATCAGCATGATCAACGACATGGGCATCCAGGTCTACGACGAGGCGCCCGATGCCGAGACCTTGCTCATGACCGAAAGCACGCCCGCAGTGGCCGACGAGGACGTCGTCGAGGAGGCCGAGGCGGCGCTGTCCAGCGTCGACTCCGAATTCGGCCGCACCACCGACCCGGTGCGCATGTACATGCGCGAGATGGGCAGCGTGGAGTTGCTCACCCGTGAAGGCGAGATCGAGATCGCCAAGCGCATCGAGGAAGGTCTCAAGCACATGGTGCAGGCGATCTCCGCCTGCCCGCTGACCATCGCCCAGATCCTGGAGATGGCCGAGAAGGTCGAGCGCGACGAGATGCGCATCGACGAGCTGGTCGATGGCCTGGTGGACAGCCAGGGCGAGGACATCAACCTCGAGCTCACGGAGCCTGAAGCGTTGAGCGCCGACGAGGACGAAGAAGAAGGTGATGAGACCGGTGGCGCCATGAGCGCTGCCAGCTTGGCCCAGCTCAAGGCCGATGCGCTCGAGCGCTTCGCTGCCATCCGCAAGTGCTACCAGAAGATGTTGGCCGCCCGTAACAAGCAGGGGCTGGACAGCAAACAGTACAAGAAGCTGCAGGAGGAGATCTCCAACCATCTGATGGGCATTCGCTTCACCGCCCGCCAGGTGGAAAACCTCTGCGAGACGGTGCGCAACCTGGTCGAGGAGGTGCGCAGCCACGAGCGCGCGATCATGGACATCGCCGTCAACAAATGCGGCATGCCGCGCAGCCACTTCATCAAGGTCTTCCCTGGCAACGAGGGCTCGCTCGACTGGGTTGCTGGCGAGATCGCCGCGAACAAGCCCTACAGCGAGCTGCTCGCTCGGCATCAGTACGACATCAACGAGCACCAGCGGAAGCTGGCCGACTTGCAGGCGCGCGTGGGCCTCCCGGTCAAGGAGCTCAAGGACATCAACAAGCAGATGTCCACCGGCGAGGCCAAGGCGCGCCGTGCCAAGCGCGAGATGATCGAAGCCAACCTGCGCCTGGTGATTTCCATCGCCAAGAAATACACCAACCGCGGGCTGCAGTTCCTGGACCTGATCCAGGAGGGCAACATCGGCCTGATGAAGGCGGTGGACAAGTTCGAATACCGCCGCGGCTACAAATTCTCGACCTATGCCACCTGGTGGATCCGTCAGGCGATCACTCGCTCGATCGCCGATCAGGCACGCACCATCCGCATCCCGGTGCACATGATCGAGACCATCAACAAGATGAACCGCATCAGCCGGCAGATCCTCCAGGAAACCGGCCAGGAGCCGGATCCGGCGACCCTCGCCGCGCGCATGGAGATGCCGGAAGAGAAGATCCGCAAGATCCTGAAGATCTCCAAGGAGCCGATCTCGATGGAGACCCCCATCGGCGACGACGAAGACAGCCATCTCGGCGACTTCATCGAGGACTCCTCCACCGTGGCGCCGGTAGACGCGGCGATGTATGCCAGCCTGCAGGCCGTGACGCAAGAGATCCTCGATTCGCTCACCCCGCGCGAGGCCAAGGTCCTGCGCATGCGTTTCGGCATCGAGATGAACACCGACCACACCCTGGAAGAGGTCGGCAAACAGTTCGACGTCACCCGCGAGCGCATCCGTCAGATCGAGGCCAAAGCGCTCAGGAAGCTGCGGCATCCTTCGCGCTCCGAGCGACTGCGTAGCTTCCTGGATTGATCACCCGGGCGGTGCAAGCCGCCCCACGGGCCTCTAGCTCATGCTGGTTAGAGCAGCGGACTCATAATCCGTCGGTGCTGGGTTCGACTCCCAGGGGGCCCACCAAAAAATACATAAATAACAAATACTTATAAATATACGACTATCTTAGTCGGATTGGTATCGGGAATCTCTCTGTCTCGCCAGTGTCCCGCGCGGTTCGCTTTTTGTTCGGATGTTTGCGTCGTTTGCTGTCCCGTGAGTGTCCCGCAAGGCCCGCTTCGGCAGGACAGCGGCAAGATCATCCGGTATCAGCACCGGTTCGCTGACGAGCGGCAGCCGGCGCAGTGGTGCATCGAGGTAAGTTAGAGACCCTGCACGACCCCCAGCACCCCGCCTCCGCAGGCCTCGGCGGCTTTCAGGCGGACCCACTCAAACGGGTCGTGCTTGGTGCTCATTTCGCAATCCCCAGGAACACGGCCAAAAGACGTTCGACCTCTACGAG
>CALAMX010000039.1 GCA_937925755.1 uncultured Burkholderiales bacterium | reverse complement strand
GTCGCTACCGCCCAGCCACAGGCCCAGGCTGCGCGCATCGGCATAGGGATAGGCGCCGCGTCCGAGCAGGCGCAGATCGGGCACCGCCGCCACCCGCGCATGCGGCGGCAACTGCAAAGTGGAGTCGGCACGCACCGTCAGCCGCATCGGCTCGATGGCCTGCTCCACGCATTGCCCACCCTCGGCCGGGATCAGGTGGGCGTTCAACTCCAGGCGATTGTGCCCAGGCTGCAGAAGGACCACGGGGATGCGCACCTCGTAGCCCTCGTAGCGCGTGCCATCCCGCCCGTCGAGCGGGACGGCATGGGCGAAACGGCCATTGACCACGACGTTGAGCGCCGAGTCCTTGCGCAGGCCGGCGCCATAGGCCAGGTTCAGGCGCAGGGAGAGGAAGTCCTCGCGAGGGGTGTAGAAGTCCGCCGGCAGGGTGAACTCGATGCTCCGGCTGCCGTAGCGCCCCCGCACCTCCAGATCGCTACCCCAGCCCAGATCTCGCAGGCGCACCAGTCGGTCGGCCGGCAGTACGGGCGGCACGGGCGCGGCGGAGACCTTGCCGACCACGGTTGCCGCGCGGTCCGGCAGCGGCACACGCTGTACGGCGAGGGCCTGCAAGGCGCGTTCCATCTCCTGGGGTGTGCCCTGCACCACGAGCAGCGGCTGCTGCGGTCGTTGCGGGTGGCGGCGCACGACGATATGGGAACCGCCTGGCTCTGCGGCCCCGAACACGACGGCCGTCGCCTGGGGAGCACCGAGGAGGATGATGGGACTGTGTTCGTCGGACGCCTGCAGCAAGGCCTCGAGGGCATCGGGACGCGGGGCGAGCGGGCGATGCACGACCTCGAGCGGGCGGTAGCGCAGCTTGAGACCGGCGACCTGGCTGGCGAGCGCCCCCAGACGGATCAGGTCGGGGGTGAGCGCCCCCACGGTGGCGATCGTGAGGCGTTGCGCACCCCAGCGGCGGGGATCGAACAGACGGTCGAGCTCGGCCAGGCTGAGCGGTCCCTCCTGCCAACGTCCCTCCAACTCGAGCCAGGAACGCCGTGTGTCGATCTGCGTCCACAGCTCAGGGGCAGATGGGTCTTCGCAGGCCTCGGTGTAGTGCTGGGCAGCATCGAACACCAGGCGGTGATAACCGGGCTTAAGCCCTTGCACCGGTAGATCGATGGCGGCCTCGATGCGCGGCAGCCTCGGATCGAGCGGGATCTGCGCGACCAGCGCATCATCGAGCAACACCCGCAGCACCGAGCGCTTGGACATGAGCACTACGGAATTGGCGGCGGCCAGATAGAGGGTCAGGCGCTGCGGTGTTAAGCCTGCAGCGATGGGAATGGCCACCTCGGCGCGCGCGTGGGCACCGCGCAGGTCGATGGGAGCGGGCTCAGGCATGAAATGTGCCAGCGCGGCCGATGTCGACGTGGGTGTCACGGGCGCCGGCGGCAAGGCGGCGCCAGCCAGGCAACTCAGAACAAGCAGGCAAGTCAGCAATATGGCTATCATACGATCTCCGACATCGGTGTCTTTTGGTCAGATGCCGATGTGGTCACCGCGCCAATGCCTAGGGCTGCTGGGCCGACATCGGACTGCGGGATGACGCCTGTACTGGCGAATCGCACCCCGCCGTGTGCTGGCTGGACATGCGCGCCAGCAAGGGATGGCTGACCGATGAGTCTGTCCATGGCCCGCTCGATCCCGCGCGGCAGTCGTGCGAGCAGGGCAAGGAAATGATCCAAGGCGGCACGGCTGCCGACCGCCACCAAGCGGACGAAGGCATGCACCACCCCCAACCGATCGGCCTCGGCGCGCCGGCGCTCCTGCATGTCTCGCCAACGCTGGCTGTTGCCATAGGCCAGGGCGACGATCTCACGTTTCTGTGCCACACTTCCGGGTTCGAAGCGTAGGCCGACCATCCCTGTCCGCTGCCAGGCGATGGAGACAGGTAGCCGTACTTCACGCCCCAGGGCGACGGGGGTGACCTCGACGTGCAGGCGTCCCTGCGGGAGAGAGAGCGCAGGGTCGTAGCCAAGCTGCAGGCCGCTCGCAGAGACATCGAGGATCTGCGCGTCGAGCGGCACGCCCAAGGTGCCGACCAGCCGCACGGGTTCATTGGCCGGCACCCGTGGAGCAGCGCGGCGCTGCCGCCGCTCGTACATAGCACCCAGCACCCCGTGCAGCAGGAGCAGGTTGAACAGCTCCCAGCCCAGGGTGATCAGGGTGACGTCGCGCGTGAGGGGCTGGTCGAACCAGCGCCAGAGCCCGAAACCGAGCGAGACCCAGGCGAGGAGGTAGAAGGCGTAAAAGGGTTTGGCCAGCGAAGAGACGAAATCGCGGTAGTGTACTTCGCCCTTGGGCGTGACGCGAAAACGCGGCGCGCGCGGGTTGCGCAGCACCTGGTTGAGACCGCGCAGGCTGTAGAAGGACTGTAGCATTTCATAGAGCTCGGAGACGAAGCTCCAGCGTACCCGCCCGTAGAGCAGGTGGCCAGCGAGCATCACCCCGGCCAGATGCGGCAGGGTGTAGGCGGCGAATTGCGCGAGATTGGCGTGATAGACCTGCAGCCCGAAGATCAGCCAGGCCGAAGGGATCAGCAGGAAGACCGTGCGCGCATAGGGGAACAGCCAAAAGGCGCTGCTGTTGAGATAACCCAACTTCTGCCAGGGCTTGAGCCCCGGCCGCAGCAGGGGGTTTTTCAGTAACAGGATCTGCAACATGCCTTGCGCCCAGCGCACCCGCTGGGTGATGAAGCCGGAATAGGTCTCCGGCTGCAGCCCGGCGATGAGCGGGCGGCCGTAATAGACGCTGCGCCAGCCGCGGCTGTGCAGTTCCAAGGCGGTCTCGGCGTCCTCGGTGATGGTCTGGCCGGTGAACCCTCCCACCTCGTCCAGGGCGGCGCGCCGCAATACCGCCGCCGAGCCGCAGAAAAAAGAGGCTTCCCAGAAGTCCAGGCCGTGTTGGATGGCGCCGTAGAACATCTCGTTCTCAGGCGGCATGCGCCCGAAGATGCGCAGGTTATGCTCCACCGGGTCGGCATTGACGAAGAAGTGTGGTGTTTGTACCAGGAATAGGCGCGCGTCGGCGAGGAAGGCGCCCACGGTGCGCTCGAGAAAGTCCACCGTCGGCACGTGGTCGGCATCCAGCACCACGACGAGTTCGCCATCGATGTGCGGTAGCGCCGCGTTGAGGTTGCCTGCCTTGGCATGTTCGTTGCGCGCGCGGGTGCGGTAGTGCACCCCGATACGTGCGCACAGCGCCTGCAACTCCTCACGCCGCAGCCTGGCGGCCGTGGCCTTGATGGGATCGGGGTCGTTGCACTTCTGATCGGTCCCGCC
>CALAMX010000038.1 GCA_937925755.1 uncultured Burkholderiales bacterium | reverse complement strand
GCGGGACTTTGCCAAGGCCATGGGGCTTCTCGCCAAGAGTCGCGTGCATGCGCAAGCTGCTGACCCTCCTCAACGCCATCGCTAGAACCGGCAAACCCTGGGATGAGTCGCTGCATTGCTCTTGACTCGAAAGACAGTTGCCAACCCCATGTGATGTCTCGCGGCTCGCGCTCCGGGCGCGCGGCGCTCAATCCCGCTCGCCCGGTTAGGCAGAGCTTCCTTAAGGCGACGTAGGGCTGGATGCGTAGTGGCGGCAGCAAGCGTTGCAGTCGTCGAGGGAGGTTGCTTTCTCGTCCGCCCAAGCGCGGCGTGGGTGAGTGCCTTCCGCTTAAGCGGCGAGCTTAAGGCGCAGATCGTCGACGATCTCCTCCAGGTGTGCCACCCGGCTTTCCAGCGTGGAGTGTTCCTCTCGCTTGACGACGACCTCATAGAGCCGATCGAGCCGAGCGTTGGTGTGATCGATGCGCCGATGGGTCTCGTCGATGCGCGCCAGTAAGTCGTCGTGCACCTTGTCGATGCGCTTGTTGGTCTCGTCGATGCGCCCTAGCAAGTCGTCGTGCACCTTGTCGATGCGCGCGAGCAAGTCGTCGTGCACCTTGTCGATGCGCTGGTTGGTTTCATCGATGCGTTTGTTGGTCTCGTCGATGCGTTTGTTGGTCTCATCGATGCGTCGGCTCTGGTCCATCAACTGGGCCTGGATGTCGTCGAGCCGCTTGTTGGTCAGTTGCAGAGTGGAGCGGATCTCGGCGTTTTCCAGACGGATCTTGTCGAACTCTGGCACGATCCAGTCTTGGATCGCCGTGCGTAAGACCTCCTTGATCTCCATGTTGGGTACCTCGCTTGTGCCTACCTGATTATAGGCCATGAAGGTCATGCGCGTCTTCACGCCGGTGGGGTGATGCGTGCGGGTGTCGGCATGGAGAACGCTGCAGCACTCTCAGCTTAAGGAAGCTTTGCATCACTGGCTGCGCAGTCGCTCGGTTCAAAGCGCGGTGTAAGCATCGGCCGCTCGGCTTCGCCTCGCCCAACTTTGGCTAAAGCCGAAGTTAGCCTACGCCAAAACTTCGTTTGTGCGCCCTCGCCGAGCCGCATGTGACGTCTTGCGGCTCGGCTCCGGGCGCGCGGTGCAAACCCGCTCGCCGAGTTATGCAGAGCTTCCTTGAGGGGCATTCCTCCTCTGGGCGAATTCCGGTAGCCTTCCGTCATGAACAAGGACCGCACAGGCTTCGACCCTTCCCCCATATTGGCCAATCTGCCCAATCTGCCGGGCGTCTACCGCATGCTGGGTGAGGGCGGTGAGCTGCTTTACGTGGGCAAGGCGCGCGACCTGAAGAAGCGCGTGTCGAGCTATTTCCACAAGACCGATCTCTCGCCGCGCATCCAGCTCATGGTGTCCCGCATCCGTGACATCCAGGTCACCGTCACGCGCTCAGAATCCGAGGCCCTGCTGCTGGAGAACAATCTCATCAAGGCGCAGGCACCTCGCTACAACATTCTGTTCCGGGATGACAAGTCTTATCCCTATCTCCTCCTCACCGGCCACGAATACCCGCGTATCGCCTTCTACCGTGGTCCGACCGACCGCCGCCACCGCTATTTCGGACCCTATCCCAGCGCCCACGCGGTGCGCGAGGCGATCCAGATCCTGCAGAAGGTGTTTAGGCTGCGCACCTGTGAGGACAGCGTCTTCGCGCACCGCTCGCGTCCCTGCCTGCTCTACCAGATCCGCCGCTGCAGTGCGCCCTGTGTGGGGTTGGTGAGCCCCGAGGACTACGCGCGCGACGTCGAGGATGCCGCGCTGTTCCTGGCCGGCAAGGACGCCGAGGTGCTCAACCGCCTCACTGCGCAGATGGAGCAGGCGGCGGCCGAAATGCGCTACGAGGCGGCGGCCGTCTACCGCGACCAGATCCAGGCCTTGTCGCGTGTGCGCGAAAAACAGTTCGTGCAAAGTCGCACGCAGCACGACGCCGACGTGATCGCTGCGGTGGTGGAGGGTGGCGCGGCCTGCGTCTGGCTCAGCATGATCCGCGCCGGGCGCCTTTTGGGCGGCAAGGCCTTCTTCCCCAACAACGCCGAGCAGGCCGACGCGGCCCAGGTCCTCGAGGCCTTCGTCTCGCAACACTACGCTGCGCACGACATCCCGCCGCTACTCATCCTCTCCGCCGCGGTCGATGGCTTGCAGGGGTGGCTTGCCGCGCGCGCGGGTCAGCGCGTGCAGGTCGTCAGCCGTCCGGTTGGCGAACGGCGGGTGTGGCTGCGGCTGGCGGAGGAGAATGCGCGTGCGGCCTTGAGCGCCCGCGAGGGTCAGCGGCTCCACCAGGAAGCACGCCTTGCCGCGCTCAACGAGGTGCTGGGCGAGTCGGGTATCGAACGGATCGAATGCCTGGATGTGAGTCACACGCTGGGTGAGGCCACGGTGGTCGCCTGCGTGGTCTACGACCAAGGCGCGCTCAAGCCCTCCGAATATCGCCGCTACAACGTTGCCAATCCCACACCCGGCGACGACTATGCCGCGCTGCGCGCGGCACTCACCCGCCGCTATGGCAAGCTGGCGGCCGGAGAGGGGAAGCTGCCCGATCTTTTGCTCATCGACGGCGGACGCGGCCAACTCAACGTAGCCTTGGCGGTGCTCGGCGAGCTGGGGCTGGGCGACCTACCGATGCTCGGCGTGGCCAAGGGCGAGGCGCGCAAGCCTGGCCAGGAACAACTCTTCCTGCCGGATGAGCGCGAGCCGCTACGCCTGCCGCCGGATCACCCGGCCTTGCATCTGATCCAGCAGATCCGCGATGAGGCGCACCGCTTTGCCATCACCGGCCACCGCGCCCGCCGCGCCAAACGACGCAACCAGTCCACCCTGGAGTCGATCGCGGGCGTCGGCCCCAAGCGTCGTCAGCGGCTGTTACAGACCTTTGGCGGCTTGCGCGGGCTGAAGGCCGCAGGGGTGGAAGAGCTCGCCCAGGTCGAAGGCATCAGTCGCGCCTTGGCCGAGCGCATCTACCGTGAACTGCACTAAAGCCTCTACACTGCGCGCATGCCACTGAATCTGCCCAACATCCTGACCTGGCTGCGCATTGCGCTCATCCCGCTGTTCGTCGGGGTGTTCTATCTTCCCGATGGCTGGCTGCCGGCCCAGTCGCTCAACGCCCTCGCCGCAGGGCTCTTCGCCCTGGCCGCGGTCACCGACTGGCTCGACGGCTGGCTCGCCCGCCGGCTCAACCAGACCTCGGCCTTCGGTGCCTTTCTCGATCCCGTGGCGGACAAGCTCATGGTCGCGGCTGCATTGATCGTCTTGGTGGATCTCGACCGCGCCGGGGTGGCTGCCGCACTCGTCATCATCGGCCGCGAGATCGCCATCAGCGCCTTACGCGAATGGATGGCCAAGATCGGACGCTCGCACAGCGTGGCGGTCTCCTTTTTCGGCAAGCTCAAGACCACGGCGCAGATGGCGGCCATCCTACTGCTGCTCTACCACGCCCCCATCGGCCCGCTGAGTGCGCAATGGCTGGGACGTTGGCTGCTGGACATCGCTGCCTTCCTCACCTTCTCATCCATGCTGCACTACCTGTTCCAGGCCTGGCGAGACCTGCGCGGCCAGACGGTGCAGGAGTTGACAAATCGGTGACGCTGGCTAAAATTCCATTGCTCCGATGCGGGAATAGCTCAGTTGGTAGAGCGCAACCTTGCCAAGGTTGAGGTCGCGAGTTCGAGACTCGTTTCCCGCTCCAAATCGATCGGGGGAAAGCCGCTATGCTTTCCCCTTTCGTTTTTGGGCCATGGGCCCAGGACGGCGCGATGGCAGAGTGGTTATGCAGCGGCCTGCAAAGCCGTGGACGTCGGTTCGATTCCGGCTCGCGCCTCCATCTCACACGTTGACCACTTCTGAGCGCGGTGGCCTCGGTTTCAAGCGGATTCGCTTGACCGTGTTCGCTATACCGGGTTCGCTTTTCGGGTGCGGGTGCTGGCGGGCTGAGCAAAACGCTCTCTGGCCTCCGTAGACCACCCTGCACATACGGATGCTCGCTGCCTTGACCGCCCTGTCGTTCGCCGCCACGCCTGCCGCCGCCGTGGATTGCGTGGTATGGGCCGTGGGCAAGAAGCCCCACGGCGCGGCCAAAAAGGGTTTCATATGAAAAAGTGTGCGGCCGAGATCAGAGGTGGCGGCGCGGCAAGCTGCGCCAACCCCGGCCGATGCCAAGCGGCTGAATGGCGTTGCGCGCGCAAGCTTCGTCAAGGGAT
Source organism: uncultured Burkholderiales bacterium (assembly GCA_937925755.1). Taxonomy (GTDB): domain Bacteria; phylum Pseudomonadota; class Gammaproteobacteria; order Burkholderiales; family Thiobacillaceae; genus JANWZL01. Next base: position 11,159 of record CALAMX010000038.1, on the reverse strand, counting down.
GCGAGGCCAACCCAAACCAGGCTTTGGCCCGCTGTGAGGCGAGTGCAGACGAGAAAAGACTGCACGCATCTGCGCGTGAAGGCTTCGTAAAGATGGGGCGAAAGCAGGCTTGCCCCGATGGATGCGCCAGGTTCTTCAGGCCAGACGCAAGGCCTCGAGCAGTAACCAGGCCAGTAGCAAGGCGGTGATGGCCATCAGCCAGCGGTTGCGTCGGCGCTGTTCGATGAGCAGTTGCATCAATCCGCTCTCCACGCGCGCCATATGGTCGCCGCGCAGGACCTGGTGGGCGAGCCGCGGCAACTGCGGAATGACGATCCCCCAGTGCGGAGTCTCCTCTTTGAGCCGCTGCAGCCAGCCGCGCCAGCCAACTTGCTCGCTCATCCAGCGCTCCAGGTAGGGTTTGGCGGTGGCCCACAAGTCGAGGTCGGGATCGAGCTCACGGCCCAAGCCCTCGATGTTGATCAGGGTCTTTTGCAGCATGACCAATTGTGGTTGGATCTCCATGCCGAAGCGGCGCGAGGTCTGGAACAGGCGTAGCAGCACACGCCCGAAGGCGATCTCCTTGAGCGGACGGTCGAACACCGGCTCGCACACGGCACGGATGGCCGCCTCGAACTCATCGGCCCGCGTGCCCGCCGGTACCCAGCCGGCCTCCAGGTGAGCAGCGGCCACCCGCTTGTAGTCGCGCCGAAAGAAGGCGAGAAAGTTCTGCGCCAGGTAGTTCTTGTCGGTGTCGTTCAACGTGCCCATGATGCCAAAATCGAGGGCGACATAACGGCCGCTGTCCTCCACCAGGATGTTGCCCGGGTGCATGTCGGCGTGGAAGAAGCCGTCGCGGAAGACCTGGGTGAAGAAGATCTCCACGCCGGCGCGCGCCAGGCGCTTGAGATCCACGCCGCGGCGTTTGAGCTCATCCACCCGCGAGATGGGCGTGCCGTCCATCCACTGCATCACCATCACTTCCGGCGTGCAGTAGTCCCAATAGACCTCGGGCACGGCGAGCAGGGGCGAGCCCTCGAAATTGCGTCTGAGCTGGGAGCAGTTGGCCGCTTCACGCATCAAGTCCAGCTCGTCGTTGAGGTGTTTGGCGAACTCCTGCACCACCTCGCGCGGCTTGAGCCGTTTACCCTCACGCCACAGCGCCTCGACGAGGGTGGCGCCGGCCATGAGCAGCTCCAGGTCATGCTCGATGACCCGACGGATGCCGGGGCGCAGGATCTTGACCGCGCAGTTCTCCCCTGTTTTCAGCCGGGCGCGGTGGACCTGGGCGACCGAGGCCGAGGCGACCGGCTCGGGATCGAACTCCGCGAAGACCTCGGCCGCGGGCCGACCGTAGGCGCGTTTGAGCACGACCTGGGCCTGCTCGGACGGAAAGGGCGGTACCCGATCCTGCAGGAGGGCCAGCTCGTCGGCGATGTCGGTGGGGATGAGATCGCGCCGGGTGGAGAGCATCTGCCCAAACTTGACGAAGATGGGGCCCAGGCTGGTGAGGGCGAGCCGCAGTCGCTCGCCGCGCGGCCGGTCGAGGCGACGCCAGAACAGGGTCATGCGCACCGCCCAGCGCAGCAGCCGCACCCGCTCGTGGCCCAGCACGAACTCGTCCAAGCCGAAGCGCTGGGCCACCCAGAGGATGCGCACGAGCCGCAAGAGGCGCATCAGGATCGACGCTCTTCGAGCAGGGCGAGCCGCGCCGCCAAACGGTCCGCCGCTTCACGCAGCTCGTCCACCTCGCGTACGAACTCGCGCACGGCCTCGCCTGCAGCCAGCAGCTGCGCCTCATGGATGAGGTAGTCGGCCAGCGAGCGTGCCAGGGCCTCGCCGGCCTCATCCCGGCGTTGCGCCAGTGTGCGCAGGGCTTGGTCGGCCCGCGCTGCCACGACGGGACCGACGTAGGGCGCCAGCGCCACGGCCCAGTCGAGCTGGCGCAGCAGCGCGGAGAGGTCGGCCGCCAGGACGCCGTCGCCAGCGACCTGGGCCATGCCGAGCGCCTCGCCGCCGCTCGATGGCAGAGCGAGCAGGAAATACAAGGGCAGGCGGATCTCGCAATCGATCGTCGCCCCATCCGCGGCGGCGGCCGGGGCGAAGGTGCCATCGGCGCACACCGAGAGATCGATGCGGGCCAGAGGTAGGGCGATGCGCAGCCGCTTGCCGGCATGCTGCTTTAGACGCGCCACCGCCCCGGGCTGGTCGGCGAGCAGGCGGTTGAGCAGGATGGCGAACAGTCGATCCATGGTGGGCACTCGCTGACCCTTGATTGTACGTGAGGCGACGGGTCACTGCGGGGTTTGGTGTAGGACTGACCCGCAAGGACGGCCAAGCGCGGTACACTGTGCGGCATGAAGATCGCCGGTACCCCTACGCGCAGCATCCGCCCATTAGCCGATCGTTCGGGCGTGGAGATCATCGACCAGACGCATCTGCCGCATGCGCTCGTCTTCCGCACCCTGCGCACGCTGGAGGCGGCTTGCGAAGCGATTAAGACCATGCAGGTGCGCGGCGCGCCGCTGATTGGCGCCACTGCCGCCTACGGGCTTGCGCTGGCCGTCAGCGACGATGCCAGCGATGCGCGCATCGACGCCGCTTGTGCACAGCTTGCCGCCACCCGACCCACAGCGGTCAATCTGCGCTGGGCCCTCGAGCGCATGCGTGCGCGACTGCTGCCCCTACCCGCCCCCGCCCGCCGGGACGCGGCCTGGGCAGAGGCGGGGGCGATCTGTGATGAGGACGTGGCCATCAATGAGGCCATCGCCCGCCACGGCCTCGCCTTGATCCGGGACATGCACGCCGCAAAGGGCAGAGCGGTCAACCTGATGACCCACTGCAATGCGGGCTGGCTCGCCACGGTGGATTGGGGCACGGCGCTCGCCCCGGTCTATGCCGCGCATGACGCCGGCGTACCGGTGCACGTGTGGGTCAGCGAGACGCGCCCACGCAACCAGGGCGCGGCACTCACCGCCTGGGAGCTCGCCAGCCATGGGGTGCCGCATACGGTGATCTGTGACAACGCTGCCGGTCATCTGATGCGGCAGGGTGAGGTGGACCTCGTCCTCGTCGGCGCCGACCGAGTGGCGGCCAACGGCGATGTGGCGAATAAGATCGGCACCTATCTCAAGGCCCTGGCCGCGCACGACAACGGCATCCCCTTCTATGTCGCTGTTCCTGGCCCGACGATCGACTGGCGGCTTGCCGATGGTAGCGGCATCCCCATCGAGGCGCGTGCTGCCGCCGAGGTCACCCATATCCGGGGGCAGGCCGAGGGCGGGCGCGTGCTCGACGTGTGCCTGACCCCGGCGGCGAGCCCGGCCGCCAACCCTGCCTTCGACGTCACGCCTGCGCGGCTCATCACCGGCCTCATCACCGAACGCGGCCTCTGCCCTGCCAGCCGCGCGGGGCTGCGGGCACTCTACCCCGGGCACGCCGATGGATGAAGGGAAGGCGCGCTGCGCACTGGCCGAGGCAGCGCGGCGCACGGTCGCTTTGGGTCTCAACCGTGGTGCCGAGGGGAATGTCAGTCTGCGCTGGGGCGCGGGCTTTCTCGTCACCCCCAGCGGCCTGCCCAACGACACCCTGCAAGCCGATCAGATGGTGTACATGGACCTTGAGGGTGGTTGGCAAGGGCCGCTCAAACCTTCCAGCGAATGGCGCATCCACCGCGACATCTACCGGGCACGGCCGGAGGCGGGGGCGGTGGTACACGCCCACTCGCCTCATGCGGTGAGCCTCGCCTGCCTGCGCCGCCCCATCCCCCCTTTCCACTACATGGTCGCTGCCGCTGGCGGACGCGACATCCCCTGCGCGGACTACGCCACCTTCGGCAGTGAGGCCCTGTCGCAGAACGTGCTCAATGCGCTCACCGGCCGGCGCGCCTGTCTGATGGCTAACCACGGCCAGGTGGCGATCGGTGCGAGCCTGGAAGAGGCCCTGCGCCTCGCCGAGATCGTCGAGGAACTGGCCGCCCAGTACTGGCGCGCGCGCCTCCTGGGCGAGCCGGTGCTCCTGACCGATGCGGAGATGGACGCGGTGCTGGCGCGGTTTGTCGATTACGGGCAGCGTGAGACCTGAGCCACGGCACAAGGCCATGGCCACCCTATTTGCGCCAGAAACCCGGTGTGAGGACGACCAACAGAGTGATCAACTCCAAACGCCCCAACAGCATAGCGAAGCTGCATATCCAGGTCTGCGTATCCGTAAGCACGGCATAGGTGCTGGACGGGCCGACGACACCCAAGCCGGGACCGGTGTTGTTGATGCAGGCGACCACCGCCGAGAAGGCAGACAGGGGATCGAGCCCGTCTGCCACCAGGGCCAGGGTCAGGATGGTGAGCGAGGCCATGTACATGAACCCGAAGACAAGCACGGCGAACACCACCTTGTTGGGCACCAGCGTCTCGCCGATGCGCACAGGTTGCTCGGCGGTCGGGTGCAGAAGCTTCACCATCTCCCGTTGTGTCTGCCGGTACAGGATCATCGCCCGCATCATCTTGATGCCCCCGCCGGTCGAGCCGGCGCAGGTCGAGAAGCTGCACAGGAACAATAACCAGAGGCCAGCGATGGGTGGCCATCTGGCGAAGTCCTGGGTAGACAGCCCCAGGGTGGTCGCCATGGAGATGGTGTTGAAGCTGGCATGACGCAATGCGCTGGAGAAATCGGGGTAGATGCCGCGAGACCACAGATAAACGGTCAGTAATAGGCTGCTGCTAAGCACGACGGCGAGGAACCAGCGAATTTCCGGATCGACGCGGTAAGGCACGAGGCTACGGCTGCGCAGGGCCAAGAAATGGGTGGCGAAGTTCATGCCCGCCAGGAGGGAGAACAGCATAGCGGCGAGCTCCAAAGCCACCGAGTCGAAATGGGCGAAGCTCGCGTCATGGGAGGAGAAGCCGCCTAGGCCCAGCACGGAGAAGGCATGGATGAGCGCGTCGAGCCAGTCCATGCCGAGCGCCCAGAAGGTGATGAAACAGGCCGTGGTGAGCACGCCGTAGACCACCCACAGGCCCCTGGCCGTCTCACGCATACGCGGGGTGAGTTTGGCGTCCTTCATCGGCCCGGGCGTCTCTGCCTTGAACATCTGCCGACCGCCGACGCCTAGCAGCGGCAGGATGGCAACCACCAGAACGATTACCCCCATTCCCCCCAGCAAGTGCAGTTGCGTACGCCAAAGATTGATCGAGGGCGGCAGTGCATCCAGGCCGGTGAGGACAGTAGCGCCGGTGGTGGTCAGCCCCGACATCGCCTCGAAATAGGCATCGGTGAATGAGAGGGCAGGCAAGTAGAGCATCAGTGGCATCAAGGCGAAGAGGGGCAGGAGCACCCAGATCAGAACGACCAAGAGAAAGCCGTCGCGTGCCCGCAGCTCCTCGCGGTTTTTACGAGTGGCCAACCACAGCGGGCCGCCCACTCCCATCGTGATGAGCACGGCCTCGTCGTAGGCATGTTGTGCCGCATCGCCAATGCTCAGGGACACGGCGAGCGGCAACAGCATGGACAGACCGAAGACGAAGATGACCAAGCCCAGCACATGGAGGATGGCGGGCAGACGCCGTCTCATGTCGGCTGAGTATTATCTAGAGGCATTGTGCCGGCCGCGGCCGGCGGTAGCTCGACCCTTACGGTGAGTCCACCGCCTGGCGTATCTGCAAGCAGGACGCGACCACCGTGGTGTTGCGCAATCTCACGCACGATGGCCAGCCCCAGGCCGCTGCCGGGTGTCGCCGTGCCCGGCAAGCGGTAGAAGCGGTCGAACACCCGTGCGTGTTCCACGCTCGGGATGCCGGGCCCGTTGTCGCGCACGATGAGCGATGTTGCCTCTGCGTGCCGCTGCACCTCCACATCCACCCGGCTGCCCGGCGGACAGTGGCGCAGGGCATTGTCCACCAGATTGTTGAGCAGTACGCGTAAGGCGCGCGCTCGCCCCTGGATGACCGTGGCCTCACACAAGCCCAGACCCAGGTCGATACCGGCCGCCTCGGCCATGGCAGAGAAGTCTGTCACCGTCGCGCGGGCGAGCGCGCACAAATCGACCGCGGCGACCGGCTCGGTGTTGGTCCGGGGGTCGTGTCGGGCAAGGTCCAGCAGTTGCTGGACCAAATGGGCGGCGCGATCCACCCCGGCCATGAGCTGAGCGAGCCCCGCCTCGCGCTCGGCCGGACTGCTTGCCTGCTGCACGAGCTGCGCTTGCAGGCGCACGGCAGCCAGTGGGGTACGTAGCTCGTGAGCGGCGTCGGCGATGAACTGACGCTGCAGGCGGAAGGTCGCATCCAGCCGACCCAGCAGCTCGTTGAGCGCCTCGGCCAGCGGTCGCAGTTCCTCGGGCAGGTCGTGCGTGGCGAGTGGCAGCAGCTTGTCAGGCTCGCGCTGTCCGATCTCGTCGCGCAAAGCGGTGAGTGGCCGCAGCGCGCGGCCCACGGCGAACCAGATACCCGCGGCGAGCAGGGCGATGAGCAGCCCCATGGGCAGGATCAGCCAGGGCACGATGCGGGCGAACATCGCCTGACGGTTGGCCGTGGTGTTGGCCACCTGGATAGTGAGCCCGCGTTCGCGCAGGGTGTAGGTATGCCATTCGCTGCCGCGCCAGTTAAGGACGTGCAACCCATTGGGTTGCTGCGGCAGATCGATGTCGGGGTCGGAAGTGAATATCAGCTCACCGTCGGCATCCCAGATCTGGCTCAGGAACTGGCCGCGGTCTTCCAGTGCGTCCTCCGAGTCGGTCACCACGCCGTGGCGCACCACCGTGTAGGCCACCTGCTCCAGGGTGAAATCGCGCACGCGGTTGAAGGCGTTCCAGGCCAGCGCGTAGGTGACCAGGCTCACCAGGGCGGCGGTGATGAGCAAGGCGCCAATCTGCCAGGCGAGCAGCTGCCGGCGAATGGCATTGTTCATGCCGGCGGCGTCAGCCTGTAGCCCACGCCGCGCACGTTACGGATCCAGCCCGGCCCCAGCTTGCGGCGCAGGTGGTGCAGATGCACCTCCACGGCGTTGCTCTGAACCTCCTCACCCCAACCGTAGAGCCGATTCTCGAGCTGGGCGACGGAAAGCACGGCCCCGGGCTTTTCCAGCAAGGCATAGAGCAGGCCATATTCGCGTGCGGATAGGTGCAGGGGACGGCCCTCCAGCCGGACCTCGCGGGTGATGGGGTCGAGCTCCAAAGCCCCCAGGCGCATCAAGGTCTGCGGGTTGCTGCGTCGGCGACGCAACAGGGCGTGCACCCGGGCGATCAGCTCGTTGAGATCGAAAGGCTTGACCAGGTAGTCGTCGGCGCCGAGGTTGAGTCCTGTGACTCGGTCGTCGATGGCGTCGCGGGCGGTGACGATCAGCACGGGGATCACATCCTCGCGCTGGCGCAGGCGTTTGAGCAGTGTGAGCCCGTCCAACCTGGGCAGCCCCAGGTCGAGCAGGAGCAGATCATGGCCGCCATCGGCCAAGGCCAGCTCCGCCGCCTTGCCCTCGCGCACCCAATCGACGATGAAGCCGGCGCGCCGCAGGCCCTGCTCGATGCTCGCCCCGAGCATGGCATCGTCTTCGGCCAGCAGCAGTCTCATGGCGCGGATTATGACAGCCCGAGAGCAAAAGGCGGGGCTTGCGCCCCGCCCATCAGCCAATCATGGCCAGCGCGTCATTTCTTCGCCGGTTCGGCAGGCTTGGCCGGTTCGGCCGGTTTTGCGGCCTCGCTGCCATGCATGGCCTTCTCTTCGTGCTTGGTCTCTTTCTTGGTCTTCTTGGCGACGACCGCCTTTTTCTCGGCCTTGGCCGGTGCGGCGGCCTCGGCGGCTTTGGCGGGCTCCGCCGGCTTGGCAGGCTCGGTGGCGTGTGCCGCGCCCAGGGTCAGGAAGCCGGCAGTGGACAACAAGGCAGCAAGGTTCTTCAGGTTCATGGGTCAACTCCTTTCGGTCGTTCGGTGATTGGGATGCCTCACGTAGATCGTGTCGGCAGAGTGCATTTTTCCGATCCTGACTTAAGATTCCCTTAACACCGAGGCCGACCGGTTCGGCACCTGGACGGGTTGCTAAAGGCCCAGGGCCTCCCATAGGGCGTCCACCCGACGCTTGACGCCCGCGTCCATGACGATGGGTGTGCCCCACACGCGCGTGGTCTCGCCCGGCCATTTGTTCGTCGCGTCGATGCCCAGCTTGCCTCCCAGTCCCGCCACTGGACTGGCGAAATCGAGGTAGTCGATGGGGGTGTTCTCCACCACTACCAGGTCGCGGCCGGGGTCTACCCGGGTGGTGAGCGCCCAGATCACCTCTTTCCAGTCGCGCACATCGACGTCGTCATCGGTCACCAGCACGAACTTGGTGTACATGAACTGGCGCAGGAAGGACCACACGCCGAACATCACCCGTTTGGCATGGCCCGGATATTGCTTCTTCATCGACACCACCGCCAGGCGATAGCTGCACCCCTCGGGCGGCAGGTAGAAGTCGACGATCTCTGGGAACTGTTTTTGCAGCAGGGGTACGAAGACCTCGTTGAGCGCCATCCCCAAGATGGCCGGTTCATCCGGTGGTTTGCCGGTATAGGTGCTGTGGTAGATGGGATCGCGGCGCATGGTGATGCGCTGGATGGTGAACACGGGGAAACGCTCCTGCTCGTTGTAGTAGCCCGTATGGTCGCCGAAAGGGCCTTCCAGTGCGGTTTCCTCCGGCTGGATCACCCCTTCTAGCACGATCTCGGCACTGGCCGGCACCATGAGATCGGAGCCTATGCAGCGCGCCACTTCCGTCTTCGCCCCACGCAGCAACCCAGCGAACTGGTACTCGGACAGGGTGTCCGGCACCGGCGTCACCGCCCCCAGGATCGTCGCTGGATCGGCACCCAAGGCCACCGCTACTGGGAAGGGCTCGCCCGGGTGCTGCAAGCAGTGGTCGCGGAAGTCGAGCGCGCCGCCGCGATGTGCCAGCCAGCGCATGATCACCTTGTTCGGCCCGATCACCTGTTGGCGATAAATACCCAGGTTCTGGCGGGCTTTCAGCGGTCCGCGCGTGATGGTCAGCCCCCAGGTGATGAGGGGGCCGGCATCTTTCGGCCAGCAGGTCATCACCGGCAGCCGCGCCAGGTCCACGTCATGCCCCTCCCACACCACTGCCTGGCAGGGCGGGTCTTTGACCTCGCGTGGGGCCATGTTGAGCACCTGTTTGAGGATGGGCCACTTCTCCCAGGCGTCCTTGAAACCCTTGGGCGGCTCCGGCTCCTTCAGGTAGGCGAGTAGCCGGCCGATCTCGCGTAGCCTGGCCGGGTCTTCCTCGCCCATGCCCAAGGCCACCCTTTTCACCGTGCCGAACAGGTTGATGAGCACCGGCATCCTGTGCCCCTTGGGCCGCTCGAACAGCAGGGCCGGGCCGCCGGCGCGCAACACACGGTCGCCGATCTCGGTCATCTCCAGCTTGGGGTCCACCTCGATGCCGATGCGTTTCAACTCCCCCAAGCGTTCGAGTTGTTGCAGGAAATCGCGCAGGTCGTGGTATCGCATGGCGGCTCGCTTGGCGTCCGGGAGTAAAATAATCCTTTGATTTAACCTGTAAAGCGCATGTCACGCAAAGTCTTCATCAAGACCTTCGGCTGCCAGATGAACGAGTACGACTCGGCAAAGATGGCCGACGTGCTCGCCGCCGCCGGCGGTTACGAGCCCACCGACGATCCCGGCGAGGCCGACGTCATCCTGTTCAACACCTGCTCGGTACGCGAGAAGGCGCAGGAGAAGGTGTTCACCGACCTGGGCCTGGTCAAACACCTCAAGCAGAAAAACCCCGAGTTGATCATCGGTGTAGGCGGCTGTGTGGCGAGTCAGGAGGGTGCGGCGATCGTCCGCCGGGCGCCGTATGTGGATCTGGTGTTTGGGCCGCAGACCCTACATCGCTTGCCGGAACTCATTCGCCGGCGGCGGCAAACCGGCCGTCCGCAGGTGGACGTTTCCTTCCCCGAGATCGAAAAATTCGACCATCTTCCCCCTGCCCGCGTCGAGGGCCCCACCGCCTTCGTCTCGGTGATGGAGGGCTGTTCCAAGTACTGCAGCTTCTGCGTGGTACCCTACACCCGCGGCGAGGAGGTCTCGCGGCCACTGGCCGATGTGCTCGCCGAGGTGGCGGGTCTGGCCGAACAGGGGGTCAAGGAAGTCACCTTGCTGGGGCAGAACGTCAACGCCTATCGCGGGGCCATGGAAGACGGCAGCGAGGCCGACTTTGCCCTGTTGTTGGAGCTTGTCGCCGAGATTCCCGGTATCGAACGCGTGCGCTACACCACCTCGCACCCGCGCGAGTTCACCGATCGGCTGATCGAGGCCTATGCGCGACTGCCCAAGCTGGTCAGCCACGTCCACCTACCGGTTCAATCCGGCTCGGACCGCATACTCGCTGCCATGAAGCGCGGTTACACGGTGCTGGAGTATAAGTCCATCATCCGCAGACTGCGCGCCGTGCGGCCGGACATCAGTATCGCCACCGATTTCATCGTCGGCTTTCCCGGCGAGACCGAGGACGATTTCGCGGCGACCCTGCGCCTGATCGAGGCGGTGGGGTTCGACCACTCCTTCAGCTTCGTCTACAGCCCCCGCCCTGGGACCCCTGCGGCCAGCCTGCCGGACGACACGCCGCAGGCGGTCAAGCTGGAACGCCTGTACAGGCTGCAGGCGGCGATCCGCGCCAACACCGAGGCCATCAGCCAGGCGATGGTGGGGACGGTACAGCGCGTCCTGGTGGAGGGGCCGTCGAAGAAGGACCCGGGGGAACTGACCGGCCGCACCGAGAACAACCGCGCGGTCAATTTCGCCGCCCCGCCCCGGCTCATCGGCCGGATGTGTGACATCCGCATCACTGCGGCGCTACCCAACAGCCTGCGCGGCGAGGTGGTCGTGCGCTGAGCCGTTGCCGGCATGGAACGCGGTGCTGGGAGTATTCCGGGTTGTGCTAGACTAACACTTGGTCCATTGCCGACCGGCACCCATGCAAACCGTCAACATACACGAGGCCAAGACGCATTTCTCCAAGCTGATCGAGCAGATCCAGCGTGGCGAGGAGATCGTCATCGCCAAGGCCGGGGTGCCGGTGGCGCGGCTGCTGCCCTATGTGCCCGAGCAGTCCGGGATCAAACCGCCTGGCGGGATGAAAGACCAGGGTTTCTGGATTGCCGACGATTTCGATGCGCCCCTGCCGGAGGACCTGCAGGCC
>CALAMX010000037.1 GCA_937925755.1 uncultured Burkholderiales bacterium | reverse complement strand
AGCCGGCAACCCGCGAGCCAGTGCGGGGCGAGCTGCTGCATCTCCTGGATGAGTCGCTCCGGCTCGATGTCGGGGGCGCCGAAGAGTTCCAACGGACGAGTCGTGCCGCGCCCCTCGGAGAGCGTGGTGCCTTCCAGCAGCACCGTGCCGGCGTAACAGCGCGCCATGGAGAGATTGGGGGCGTTGGGGCTGGGATTGATCCAGGACCGTTCGCCCATCGGCCAGCCGTAGCCCGGCGCGGCATCGGGCCGCCAATCCTCCATCTCGATCACCCGGTAATCCACGTCGAGCTTCAGCATGCGCACGAACCACAGACCCAGCTCGCCCAGGGTCAGGCCGTGACGCATGGGCAGCGGCCCCGCACCGACGAAGCTCTCCCAGCCGGCGCGCAGCGTCAACCCCTCGACCGGACGGCCGACCGGGTTGGGCCGGTCCAGCACCCATACGGCTTTGCCGTGTGCGGCAGCGGCCTCTAGGACATAGCGCAGGGTGGTGATGAAGGTGTAGATGCGGCAGCCGAGGTCCTGCAGATCGACCAGCAGCACATCAAAGGTTTCCAGCATGGGGGCCGTCGGCCGACGTACCTTCCCGTAGAGGCTGAAGACAGGGATACCGTGGCGGGGGTCGAGGTAGTCGTCGGACTCCACCATGTTGTCCTGTTTGTCCCCCCTCAAGCCATGCTGCGGGCCGAAGGCGGCGGTGAGCCGGATGTCGGGCAAGGCGGCCAGGGCGTCGAGGGCGTGGGTGAGATCATGGGTGACCGAGGCGGGGTGGGCGAGCAAGGCCACGCGCCGGCCGACGAGGGGACGGCGCAGTTCGGGTTCGGTGAGCAGGCGGTCGAGACCGGTCTTCATGGGGTGGGGTCCAGGGTCAGGGTGAAACTGGCGGGGTGGTGAAAGTCCGGGCGTTCGCCAGGGTGGTTGAGCGCCCAGAAGGAGAGCGCGCCGTTGCGGTCTTCCAGCACGGCAGAGACCCCCAGGCGGATGTCGTCGCAGTGCCGATCGGTCAGGGGCAGACACGCCGTCAGCGCAAGCAAGGTCGGGCGGCAGTTCAGTGCGATGACCGGCGGTCGTACCTCGGCCGGCCGCCTGCCCGTACGATAAGTGGTGAAGTCATAAGCCTGCCAGGCGCCAGACGGGGCAAGGTTCCACTCGCGGTAGGCAGGCGTTGACGCGATGAAAACCTCGCAGCAAGTATGTCGCCACAGGCCGTCACTGCGGCCGGTCGGGTCTGTTGGCAGGCGCAGCCGGGATAGTTCGCCGTGCAGGCGGAACTCGACGCCGAGCACGCCCGTCCCCCGTTCGATGCGCACGCGCAAGGAATCGACCCAGGCTGCCGGTGTCGTGGGATGGGGGAAGAGCGCGCGTTCGATCATCCCACGGCCTTGAACAAGGCGAGCGTGGTTTGGCGGGCTCGGGCGTGATCGACGATGGGCAGGGGGTAGTCACGCCCTGGCACGAAGTCTAAGCGGGCTTGTTCGGATTCCGGCAGGGTCCACGGAGCGTGCAGGTATTTGTCCGGCAGCGCCGCCAGCTCGGGGAGGTAACGCCGGATGAAGCGGCCCTCGGGGTCAAAGCGCTGCGATTGCGCCACCGGGTTGAAGATGCGAAACCAGGGCTGCGCATCGGTGCCCACCCCGGCCGACCATTGCCAGCCGCCGACGTTGGCGGCTTGGTCATAGTCGATGAGTGTTTCGGCGAAATGGCGCTCGCCCAGCCGCCAGTCCACATGCAGGTCCTTCACCAGGAAGCTGGCGGTGATCATGCGCAGCCGGTTGTGCATGTAGCCGGTCATATGCAACTGCCGCATCGCTGCATCGACGATGGGATAGCCGGTGCGCGCCTCGCACCAGGCCGCGAAGTGGCCAGGTGGGTTGGGCCAGACGATGCGGTCGAACTTGCGCTGGAAGGCATGATCCACCGTCTCGGGATCGTGCCAGAGCAGCATTTGGTAGAACTCGCGCCAGATCAACTCGCCCAGCCACACCCGTGCCCCTTCACTCGCGCGCTCGGCGGCCAGTCGCACCAGCTCGCGTATGCTCACCGTGCCGAAGCGCAGGTGCACGGACAGGTAGGAAGGTCCCTTGCGGCCCGGGTAGTCGCGCCATTCGTGATAATGATCGATGCGTTCGAGGAAGTCATCGAGCCTTGCGCGCGCCCCGGCCTCACCGGCCTGTACCTTGAGCTCGGCTAGATTAGTGCGCTGAAAACCGATGTCTGCAAGCGTCGGCATGATCGAGGGCGCAGCAGGCGCCAGGCGGTCGAGGTGCTCCGCCACCGTGTGGGGGGCATAGTCGGCGGGGGTGAGTCGTGCCTGCCAGGCACGCCGATAGGGGGTATACACGTGATAAGGGCGGCCAGCAGCAGTGAGCAGCTCGTCGGTGTCGAAGATCACCTGGTCCTTGTGCAGGGACAGGTGGCAACCAATCGCGTTCAGCGCACGGGCGACCTCGGCATCACGGTCAGTGGCGAAGGGCTCGTAGTCGCGGTTGGCATAGACCGTGTCCACCGCAAGGCGCGCGGCGAGTTCGGGGATCAGGCGCCGGGCCGGACCGTGCAGGACGGTGAGATCGGCACCCAGGCTTTGCAGGTCTTGCTTGAGCAGACGCACACTCTCCCAGATGAACTCCACACGCCGGTCCGCCCGCGAGGGGAGACGGTCGAGGATGTCGGTGTCGAAGACGAAGACGCAGTGCACGCGCCGCGCCGCGCGCAGGGCGGCGGCGAGTGCGGCGTGGTCGGTCAGTCGCAGGTCGCGGCGGAACCAGACCAGGGCGGCGTCTTGCAAGGGCACGGTCGCTCTGAGGCAAAGATCGTCAGGCGTGATTTTGCGTCCCCGGGTGCGGGGTTTACAATGAGACGTTGTTGCGCCAACGTGACCGCGCGAGCGGCAGCTGCATGCAAAACGCCAATTTCACCGACCACTTTCTGATTGCCATGCCCAACATGGCGGACCCGAACTTCGCCGGGACGTTGACCTACATTTGCGACCATGGTGAACAAGGGGCTTTGGGGATCGTGGTCAACCGTCCCATCGATCTTACGCTCGAGAAGCTGTTCGAGCAGATCGGGCTCACCCTCGAGGATGAGCGGCTCGCGCACATGCCGGTCTACTATGGAGGGCCGGTACAGGTAGAGCGCGGTTTCGTCTTGCACCGACCCGTGGGGTCATGGAACTCGACCCTGGCGGTCAACGACCGGGTAGGCCTGACCACCTCCAAGGACATCCTGGAGGCGACCAGCCGGCGTGAGGGGCCTGCCCAGATCCTGGTCACCCTGGGCTACGCCGGT
>CALAMX010000036.1 GCA_937925755.1 uncultured Burkholderiales bacterium | reverse complement strand
CGGGCCAGGAGCTCGGACTCGAAACGGCGCGCAAGCCCGCGCAACTCGTCCAGGTTCTCGCCAATGATCAGCAGACGCGCGATAGGCTCGTAGCGGACGATGCGGGTGACCTCCGGCGGCTCCGCATCCGCCGGCAGGTTGCGGAACTCCGCGACTGCCTGTTTGGCCTCGTCCAGCGCCGTGATCGGATCCGTACCCTCAGTGAGCTCTAAAGTGATGTTTGCCACCCCCATGCTAGAGGTCGAGGTGATCCTCTTGAGACCGGCGATTGTCTTCAGCCGTTGCTCCAGCGGCGTGGTAATGGCCTCTTCCACGTCTTCCGCCGTCGCCCCCCGCCACAGCACGCGCACGCTGAGCAAGTCCAACTCGAAGCTGGGGAAGAACTGGATATTGAGCCGTGACACCGCGAACAGCCCGGCGACGATCAGCAGGATCATCAGCAGGTTGCCCGCCACCGGGTGACGGGCAAAGTCGGCGATCAGGTCACGACGCATGATAGGGTAAATCGAATGGCCTGGTGTCAAGCGTGCGGGCAGGAAAACGCATCAGGGCTGGCCAGCGCGAACCCCGTATATCGTCACCTTGCCAGAACTCGGCCTTGTCCGGAAGACCTACGTGTATGTCTTGGATTCAGATGGCAGTCGAAGGCCAGCATCGCCAGCGGTGTTCGACTCAACCGAATCGACCCGCATCGGATTCATGCCCGCTCACTGGGTGATCTAAGCCAGGCGAAACCCAATGAGCTTGCCTTGGATCACCGCGGTCATCAAGCCCGCGCAACGTCTGCATTTCGGGTGGCGTGCATGAGCGTTGGGATCATCCGAGGTACGGCACGACCCTACTCCCACTCGATCGTCCCGGGCGGCTTGCCGGTGACGTCGTAGACCACCCGGTTGATGCCGCGCACCTCGTTGATGATGCGGTTGGAGACCTTGGCCAGCAGGGTGTAGGGCAGCTCTGCCCAGCGGGCAGTCATGAAGTCGGTGGTCTCTACCGCGCGCAGGGCGACCACGTAGTCGTAGGTGCGGCCATCGCCCATCACGCCAACCGCCTTCACCGGCAGGAATACGGCAAAGGCTTGCGAGGTCTTCTCATACCAGCCGCTGGCGCGCAGCTCCTCGATGAAAATGTGATCTGCGCGGCGTAATAGCTCGGCGTATTCGCGTTTGACCTCGCCGAGGATGCGCACACCCAGGCCGGGACCGGGAAAGGGATGGCGGAATACCATGTCGTGTGGCAACCCCAAGGCGAGACCCAGCTCGCGCACCTCGTCTTTGAACAGCTCTCTGAGCGGCTCCAAGAGCTTCAGGTGCAGGGTCTCGGGTAGGCCACCGACGTTGTGGTGGCTCTTGATGGTGTGGGCCTTCTTGGTCTTCGCCCCGGCCGATTCGATCACATCCGGGTAGATGGTGCCTTGGGCGAGCCACTTCGCGTTGGGGAGCTTGGCCGCCTCTTCCTGGAAGACGTGTACGAACTCGCGGCCGATGATACGGCGTTTCTGCTCCGGGTCGGTGACCCCTGCCAGGGCCTGCATGAAACGCTCACTGGCATCGACGTGGATAACCTTCACGCCCAAGTTGCGGGCGAAGGTTTGCATCACCTGCTCCGCCTCGTTGAGCCGCAGCAAGCCGTTGTCTACGAAGACACAGGTGAGCTGCTCACCGATGGCGCGATGGATGAGTGCAGCGGCAACGGAGGAATCGACACCACCCGACAGTCCCAGAATGACCTCTTCGCTGCCCACCTCGGAGCGGATGCGGCCGACGGCCTCCTCGACATAGTCGGGCATGTTCCAGTCATGGCCGCAGCCGCAGATCTCGTGCACGAAGCGCTCGATGATGGCGCGTCCCTGTAAGGTATGGGTGACCTCGGGATGGAATTGCAGGCCATAGAAGCGACGCGCCTCATCGGCCATCCCGGCCACCGGGGTGGCGGCATTCTCGGCAATGACCTTGAAACCCGGTGGCAAGGCCTCGACCCGGTCGCCATGGCTCATCCACACCTCGAGCCAGCATTTGCCGTCTGGGTCGCAACGGTCCTGGATGTCGCGAAGCAGCCGGGAGTGGCCGCGCGCGCGCACCTCGGCATAACCGTATTCGTGATGCGTGGCGTTGACCACCCGCCCGCCCAACTGCGCGGCCATGGTTTGCATGCCGTAGCAGATGCCCAGCACGGGCACCCCCAGGGTAAAGACGATGTCCGGCGCACGCGGGGTCTCGCGCTCGGTCACCGAGGCCGGGCCGCCAGAGAGGATGATGCCCTTGGGGTCAAAGGCACGGATGAATTCATCGCTGACGTCGTAGGGATGGAGCTCACAATAGACCTGGCACTCGCGCACGCGACGAGCGATGAGCTGGGTGTACTGCGAGCCGAAGTCGAGGATGAGGATCTTGTCGTGCATGGCGAGAGGGTGAGGCGTTGGGGGTGAGGTGTGCAGGGGAGCTATCACTTGGGCCACTCACCCCTGACCCCCTGTCCCTCAGACATTGTAGTTGGGCGCTTCTTTGGTGATCTGCACGTCGTGCACGTGCGATTCCTTGATGCCAGCGGCGGTGATCTCGACGAAGCTGGCGTTGGCGTGGAAGTGCTCGATGTCGGGCGAGCCTAAATAGCCCATGGAAGAGCGCAGGCCCCCCATGAGCTGGTGCAGGACGTTGAGCACGCTGCCCTTGTAGGGTACGCGGCCCTCGATGCCTTCGGGCACCAGTTTTTCCACGTTCGCCTCGTTGTCCTGGAAGTAGCGGTCCTTGGAGCCCGACTGCATGGCGCCGAGCGAGCCCATGCCGCGGTAGGACTTGAAGGAGCGTCCCTGGTAGAGCTCGATCTCGCCCGGCGCCTCGTCGGTGCCAGCGAGCAGCCCTCCCAGCATGACGGCGTGCGCACCGGCGGCGATGGCCTTGGCGATGTCGCCGGAGTAGCGAATGCCGCCGTCGGCGATGAGCGGCACACCGCTATCGACCAGCGCCTCGGCGACGTTGGCCACGGCGGTGATCTGCGGCACGCCCACACCGGCAACGATGCGCGTAGTGCAGATCGAGCCGGGGCCGATGCCGACCTTCACCGCGTCGGCTCCGTGGTCGACCAGGGCACGTGCCGCCGCGCCGGTGGCGATATTGCCGCCGATGACCTGGACCTGGGGATAGTGGCTCTTGATCCACTCTACCCGCTTCAAGACCCCTTCGGAGTGACCGTGTGCGGTGTCCACCACCAAGACGTCCACCCCCGCCTCGACCAGGGCAGCGACGCGCTCGGGCGTGTCGCCGCCAACCCCGACCGCGGCACCGACCCGCAGGCGGCCCAGCTCGTCCTTGCAGGCGTTGGGGAATTCGCTCGATTTGAGGATGTCCTTGACGGTGATCAGCCCGCGCAGCTCGAAGGCGTCGTTGACGACCAAGACCCGCTCGAGGCGGTGCTTGTGCAGCAGGGCGATCACCTCCTCGCGGCTCGCCCCCTCCTTGACCGTGACTAGGCGCTCGCGCGGGGTCATGATGCTGGAGATGGGCTGGTCGAGCTTGGTCTCGAAGCGGATGTCGCGGTTGGTGACGATGCCCACCACCTTGCCCGCCACATCGACCACCGGCAGGCCGGAGAACTTGTGCTGACGGGTAAGCTGCAACACATCGCGTACCGTCATGTCCGGGCGTATGGTGACCGGATCCTTCACCACTCCCGCTTCGTAGCGCTTGACCTTGGACACCTCGGCGGCCTGCTGGCGCACGGAGAGGTTTTTGTGAATGATGCCCATGCCGCCCTCCTGGGCGATGGCGATGGCCATACGTGCCTCGGTCACCGTGTCCATGGCGGCGGAAAGCACCGGGATATTGAGGTGGATCGTGCGGGTCAGCCGGGTCCTCAGGCTCACGTCGCGCGGTAGGATCTGGGAGAAGGCGGGGACGAGCAGGACGTCGTCGAAGGTGAGGGCTTTCTGCAGGATACGCATCGCTGGACGCCTTACGCACAAAAAAACATTATACAGAGAATGATGAGCGGCCGAAGCCTGTGCGCCCTAGTGCCGTTCCTGCTGCTCCTGGCGGTAGACTCGGCGTATGCCGATGTCTACAAATGGACCGATCGCCAGGGGCGCATGCATGACGGCGACACGACAGCGCCGCAGCAGCCGGTGCAACCCCTGCGCACCGACCAGACCGATGCAGCCGTCGCGGCGGCGTAGCGGCGGTCACTCGCAGACAAGCGGACGGGAGTCGGCACTCGAGCGCCAGCATGCGCAAGAGGCGGAAGAAAAGCAGCGTGCCAAAGCAAAGGCGGACAGGCGCGCCGAGAACTGCCAGCGGGCGCGCGAACGGCTCTTCCTGCTGCAGCAGAACATCCCTCTGATGCGCATGCACGGTCAAGGGCAACGCCAGACCGTGAGCCCTGCCGAGCGGGCCGCTGCCATGTAGGAGGTGGAGCGGCAGATCGACGAAAACTGCCGTTAGGGACCGGCTCCGACCGAGTCCGCAGGCAGGTCACCACCGCCCTTCTTCATTGCCTTGCCCTCGGCCGCGCGCTGCTTGCGCACCTCCTTGGGATCGGCGATGAGGGGGCGATAGATCTCGATGCGGTCCTTGTCCCTCAGGGGCTGATCGAGTTTGGCGAGTTTGTTCCACACGCCGACCTTGTTTCGGCCGAGGTCGATCTCCGGGAATTCGGCCAGAATGCCGGACTGCTCGATGGCCTGCTGCACGGTCGCCCCCTCTTCCAGGGTCAGACTGACCCGCTTGGCCTGACCGGGCTTGGCATAGACCACCTCGACGTGGATCTGGCTCTCAAGAAACTCGCCGGGCCGTCCCAAGAGTTTCTTGGCCCCCTCGGGGGGCGATTCGACGCGCAGCGGAGAATCGGGGGCGGTGCTCATCGCGCGCCGTAGACCTGTTCCGCTCGCAGCACGAAGGCATCGACCAGGTTGTTGGCGACATAACCGAATACCGGCCCCAGGATCCGCTCCAACAGATGGGTGGCGAACTCGTAATGCAGGCGAAGCTCCACCTTGCAGGCCGCATTGCCCAACGGTTTGAATAGCCAGGCCCCCTCCATGTGGCGAAATGGCCCGCTCTTCAAGCGTATGTGCATCTCATGCGGGAAGACCTTGCGATTGACCGTGGTGAAGTGCTGGCGGATCTGCAGGTAGTGGATGTGGATGGTGGCCTCGGTGAACTCCGCGTCGCGCCGATGCAACTGCGTGCCGCCACACCAGGGCAGGAACAACGGGTAGTCCTCCACGCGATCGACTAATTCGTACATCTCCACAGGGGTGTAAGGAACCAGGATGGATTTCTCGACGACGGCCACGGACGTGAGTGGTACACAAGATGAGGCTGTAAAATACACGAAATATCGCCAGGTCCGCATCCATGAGTATCGCCGAGAACAAGAAGGCCTTTCATGAATACTTCATCGAGGAACGCTACGAGGCGGGGCTGGTGCTGGAAGGGTGGGAGGTCAAGGCGATCCGGGCCGGCCGCGTGCAACTCAAGGAGTCCTATGTCGTGCTGAAAAAAGGCGAGGTCTGGCTGATCGGCTGTCACGTCAGCCCATTGCCCACCGCCTCGACGCACGTCAAACCGGACCCCACCCGCAGCCGCAAGCTGCTGCTGCACGCCGCGGAGATCAAACGCTTGATCGGCAAGGTCGAGCGTGCCGGCTACACCCTGGTGCCGCTCGACCTGCATTACAAAAAGGGCCGCATCAAGTTAGAGATCGGCCTAGCCAAGGGCAAGAAGTTGCATGACAAGCGCGCGGCCGAGAAAGAGCGGGAGTGGCAACGCGAGAAGGCGCGCCTGCTGAGGGACAGGGGCGTCTGCTAAGGGACAGGCGCTGATGCAGTGCATAACACCAGCCCAGCGTCTCAAGCGCGGCAGCGTCGTCACGCTCGATGCCCTGGACGACTTCGACGAGGCGATCGACGCCCGCTCACCGGCGGAATATGCCGAGGATCACATCCCGGGCGCCGTCAACCTGCCGGTGCTGAGCGACGACGAGCGCGCCCATGTCGGCACTCTCTACAAACAGGTATCACCATTCACGGCGAAGAAGGTCGGTGCCGCCCTGGTCTTACGCAACATCGCCCAACACCTGGAGACGCATTTCGCCGACCGACCCAGGGACTATCGCCCCCTCGTCTACTGCTGGCGCGGCGGCAACCGCAGCGGCGCCCTGGTCACCGTGCTGCGGGCGATCGGCTGGGATGCCGCCCAGCTCGAGGGTGGCTATAAGGCCTATCGCCGCCACGTCGTCGCGGCGCTCGCGCAACTGCCCGGGCAGCTGCGCTTCATCGTCGTCTGTGGCAAGACCGGGGTGGGCAAGAGCCGCTTTCTGCGCGCCCTGGCCGAGCTGGGCGCCCAGGTGCTGGACTTGGAAGCACTGGCAGCCCACATGGGCTCGGTGCTCGGGGGCGACCCGCAGCGTCCGCAACCGCCGCAAAAGCTCTTCGAAACGCGTGTGTGGCAGGCGCTATGCCATTTTGACCCGCTACGGCCGGTCTTCGTCGAATCCGAGAGCAAGAAGATCGGCAACCTGCACACCCCCGAGGTCCTACTCGAGCGCATGCGCGCCTCCCAATGCCTCACCCTGGAGGCGCCCATGGCAGTGCGCGTTGCCGTGCTCAAGGAGGACTACCAACACTTCCTGAAAGCGCCTGAGGTCCTGGCACGGCAGCTCGACTGCCTGGTCCCGCTGTTGGGGCATGACCGCATCCATCGCTGGAAGGGTCTAGCGGCGTCTGGTGAATGGGACACCTTGGTAGGCGAATTGCTCGTGACCCACTATGACCCGGCCTACACCCGCTCGCTCGGGCGCAATTATGTACACGCGGCAGAGGGACCTGTGTTGCAGCTCGCCTCCCCGGCAGAGGCTGATTTGAGGGCCCTGGCGCGGCAGGCCCTCGATCTCTTCGACAAAGCTCTTTGACGCGCAGGTCTAGCGGGCTATAGTGAAGTCGTTACAGTGCCATGTAAGCGCGGGGCAGCGCCCCGCCGCAAGTCTCAGATTACACTCCACACATACTTTCCACACACTTACGGAGACGTCTATGTCTGTGACCTGGATCCTGGTGGCCAATGCCAGTCATGCCAAGCTCTATGCCAATCACGGCCCGAAAAAGGGGCTTGAGCTTGTGAAGGAGCTTAAACACCCCGAAAGCCGCGAGAAGGCGGCCAATCTGGTCAGTGACCGCGTCGGCAACTACCAAGGCTCCGGCAGTTACGCCCAACCGACCTCCCCCAAGGAACACGAGGCGGAGGTCTTCGCCCAAGAAGTCGCACGTGCGCTCGATGAGGGGCGGGTCAACAACGCCTATGACCGCTTGATCCTGATCGCCTCTGCCCATTTCCTGGGGCTGCTCAATGGCAAGCTTTCGCAGCACACGCGCAACAAGGTGAGTGAGACGATCGAGAAGGACTATACCCGCCTGCCCGTCAAGGAGCTGGCCGCGCATCTGGAAGACTACGTCTACCTCTGAGCCCTTGGGACGAGCGGGTGGCGCCCGAGGATGGCGTAGCGCGCGCCATCCGTGCCGAGCTCGGACTTAACGATGACGAATTCGCTCACCGGCCAGACGATTGGCACGATCGGTGGGTCCGACCGCCGGCAATCGGCCTTGCGCAGAAGGGTTACGTGCGCCTTGTAAGGTCTGCGGTCGAAGGGAATGCCCAGTGCCTCGAGCCCCTGCTCCAGGGCGGCCACCAGGTCGAGCAATTCGGTCGGTGGCTGCGTCGCTGTGGCATGGGCGATGCGGTTGTGCAGCCAGCAATCGGTGCGATCGAGCGTCAGGGTGAACGCCGGAACCCGAATCGCGGCGGCGGCCATCTGCAAGGCGGCCAGGCGCGCGCGCGGCAGATTGCCGACGAAGACGAGGGTCAAGTGCAGGGTCTCGGCCCGCGTACGACGCCCACCGCGCAAGCGGTTGAGTTCACCGGCCAACCGGTCGAGCGCGGCGCGCACCGCGGCGTCCGGCCACAGCGCGAAAAAGACCCGGGCCTGATCGGCAGGCTGAGGACCGTCGGCGTTCATGGCGCTACACACCGGCATGTATTCGTCTGTCTTCAGGATCAGGGAACGGACCGCTGAATCAGGCTTACCGCCTCCGCGGCGATCCCCTCGCCCCGGCCAGTGAACCCCAAGCGCTCGGTGGTGGTCGCCTTGACGTTGACACAGGCCACGGACAGCCCAAGGTCGGCAGCGATGTTTTCGCGCATCTGCGCGATATAAGGTGCCATGCGCGGGGCCTGGGCGATGATCGTGGCGTCCACGTTGCCCGCGCGCCAGCCCTCGGCCGCGAGTCGCTTGACGACCGCGCGCAGCAACTCACGGCTGTCGATGTCCTCGTAGCGTGAGTCGGTGTCGGGGAAATGGCGGCCGATGTCGCCCAGCCCCGCCGCGCCGAGCAGAGCATCACAAATGGCGTGCAGCAGCACGTCGGCATCGGAGTGGCCGGCGAGGCCAAACTCGTAGGGGATCTCCACACCGCCGATGATCAGCCGCCGCCCGGCGGCGAAGGCGTGCACGTCGAAGCCGTGACCGATGCGGATGTTCATGTGTCCTCCGGCACTAAAGTCAAGGTCATGCGCTGATGGGGGATGCCAGCCTCCAGGAAGACCTCGCCCTCAGCCGCAAAGCCCGCACGCGCATAGAAACCCACCGCATGGGTCTGCGCATGCAGGCTGACCGCAGGCAATCCGCGTGCCCGCGCGCGGGCCAGGGCCGCCTCGAGCAAGGCGCGGCCCACTCCCCTGCGACGCCACTCCGGCAGGACGGCCATCCGCCCAATGAAGGCATCAGGGGTCAGCCGGGCGATACCCACCGCGTGGCCAGCAACCCAGGCGAGGAACCAGTCGCACTGGGCATCGCGCGCCTCCCATTCGAGCGCCTCCGGCACGCCCTGCTCCTCGATGAACACACGCCGCCGTATGGCGTCGATGAGTGGGCCGTGGCGGGTCCAGTCTGCCACGATGACCTGGATGGGCGGATTTTCAGCCTGTGACATGGCGCACGCGGTTAAAATGTCGGCTCTCATTGCAACCCTCTGAGTTTGCCATGAAACTCTACGGCATCCCCAACTGCTCCACCGTCAAGAAGGCGCGCGCCTGGCTGGACGAACGCGGCATCGAATACGAATTCCACGACTTCAAGAAACAGGGCGTGCCCAAGGCGCTGCTCGATACGCTCATGAAGATCATGGGTTGGGAGGCCCTCATCAACCGCAACGGTCCCACCTGGCGGAACCTGTCTGAGGAACGCAAGGCCGCGGTCAAAGACATGGCGACAGCGCTGGCCCTCATGGAGGAGAACCCGAGCGTCATCAAACGGCCCATCCTCGATCGCGACGGACAGTATCAGGTCGGGTTCTCCGAGGAGAATTACGCCGCCTTCTTCGGAGAATGAACTTTAACTTATTCATGCAATAGTCTGTTTCAATTGTATAAAGTCATCGATTACACGCGCCAGTTAATCGCCCGGCCCTCGCTCACCCCGAATGATGCAGGTTGCCAGGAGTGGCTCGCCAACCGGCTCGCCCCGCTGGGCTTTACACTCGAATGGCTGCATTCGGGCGGGGTGACCAACCTCTGGGCGCGGCGCGGCCGCGATGCACCTCTCGTCTGTTTCGCTGGGCACACCGACGTGGTGCCCACTGGGCCGGTGGAGCGCTGGTCGTATGACCCCTTTACCCCGACGCTGAGCAACGACTGCCTGTACGGACGGGGTGCGGCTGACATGAAGGGGTCGATCGCCGCCTTCCTGGCGGCGGTGGAGGAGTTCGTCGCCGCGCACCCCGACCATCCCGGCAGCATCGCCTGGCTGATCACCTCGGACGAGGAAGGTCCCGCCATCGATGGTACGGTCAGGGTGGTCGAGCGGCTGGCAGCACGCGGCGAGAGGATCGACTACTGCATCGTCGGCGAGCCGACCTGCGCCGAGCGGTTTGGCGACACGCTGAAAAACGGCCGACGCGGCTCGCTGCACGGGCGGCTGCGCGTACATGGCGTGCAGGGCCACATCGCCTATCCCCATCTGGCGAAGAACCCTATCCACCTGGCCGCCCCCGCCATCGCCGAGCTGGCCGCCACCGTGTGGGACCGAGGCAACGAGTACTTCCCCCCCACCACCTGGCAGATCTCCAACATCCACGGCGGTACCGGTGCGAGCAACGTGATCCCTGGGCATGTGGACATCGTCTTCAATTTCCGTTTCTGCCCGGACAGCACGGTCGAAGCGCTCAAGGCGCGGGTGCACGAGATCCTCGATCGCCACGGCCTGCGCTATGACCTAGACTGGGAGCTGGGCGCCAAGCCCTATTTCACGCCACGCGGCCGCCT
>CALAMX010000035.1 GCA_937925755.1 uncultured Burkholderiales bacterium | reverse complement strand
CAAACGACCGGGCGAGTTTCGTCGCAGACACAAAGCCAGACGCCCGCTTGGGCCGCACCAGCCCGCAGGGCGCAGGACAGCACGCAGTGCGGGTCCCGAGCGCAGCGAGGGATGGGCCGAAGGCCCACAAAGCGGGTTGTTGCGGGTTCACCCTGCGGGTGGGTCGTATCGAGACCACATCCTTCAATGGATTCATGACGTTGTAACACAAAAAAAGCGGTCAACTGCGGTTTTTAGGTTCAAGGAGCCTGCAACCGTAGACCACGGATCGGGGCCCCGTTGTTTTGGGGTGGAGCGACTCTGACGGGGCCTTGCGCCTCATGGCATCACTTGATGAGGGAGTCCCTCCCTGCAGGCCGGGGTGATTCACAACCAAGGAAGGAGAATGGCATGTTTCGAGAAGTCTTTTACGCCCTCGCCTCCGCCGGCCTCGCGGTGGCGGGCATTGCTCACGCATCGGGTACGATCGAGGCCCTGGCCCGCACCTGCAACAACTGTCATGGCGTCAATGGCGTCAGTGCCGGCGAGTCCATGCCCTCCATCGGCGGTCTGCCGGAGGGTTATCTGAAGACGGTGATGATGGAATGGAAGGAGGGCAAGCGCTACTCCGCCACCATGGGGCGGCTGATCAAGGGCTACACCGAAGAGGAGATCTCGGGTCTAGCCGCCTATTTCAGCAAACTGCCGTGGACACCCGTTGCGCAGAAGACCGATCCGAATCTCGTCGAGCGTGGCAAACAGGCGACCCAGTCCTGCGTCAGCTGCCACGGGCCCACTGGCAAGGCGGCGATGCCGTCGGCGCCGAACCTGAACGGACAGATCGCCAAATACATCGAGCTGGAGATGCGCAAGTATCAGGATGAGAGCGTACCCATGCCGGCCATGATGCGCATGATGGCGAAACAGGTGAAGCCCGAGGACCTTGAAGCCATCGCCCACTTCTACGCCAGCCAGAAATAATAGATAAGGAGACCGTTCATGAAACAGTTCGACCGTCGCAGTTTCATCAAAGCCTTGGCTGCCGCCCCTGCGGCCTCCGTGCTCACGGTCCCCGCCCATGCACAGAGCAAACCGAAGGCGCGCGTGGTGATCATCGGCGGGGGCTTCGGTGGGGCCACCGCTGCCAAATACCTGAAACAGCTCGACCCTGCCCTTGATGTCACAATGATCGAGGTGAACAAGACCTATACCTCCTGCCCCCTGTCGAATGAGGTGATCTCGGGTCACCGTTCACTCGAGAGCCTGCAGACCGGCTATGACAACATCGCCAAACGCGGCGTCAATGTCCTGTTCGATCACGTCGATACGGTAGACCCCGTGAAAAAGACCGTCAAGACCAAGGGCGGCAAAGCCCTGCAGTACGATGCCTTGGTGATGGCCCCAGGCATCTCCTTCAAGTACGACAGTGTCGAGGGCTACTCCAAGGAGGTGGCGGAGCAGATCCCGCACGCCTATAAAGCCGGTCCGCAGACGCTGACCCTGAAGAAACAGTTGGAGGCCATGCCGGACGGTGGGGTGTTCATCATCGCCGTGCCGCCAAAGCCCTTCCGTTGCCCGCCCGGCCCCTACGAGCGCGCCGCACAGGTCGCTTGGTACTGCAAGACCCACGGCAAGCCCAAGGCCAAGGTCCTGATCCTGGATGCCAACGACTCTCACTCGAAACAGGCCCTCTTCCAGCAGGCCTGGCGCGAGCTCTATGGCTTCGGGCCCGGCGGCATGATCGAGTGGGTGCCCGGCGCCCAGGACGGCAAGGTGATCAAGATCGATGCCAAAACGCGCACCGCCTACACCAACTTTGGCGAAAACAAAGCAGCCGTGCTCAATGTGATCCCGGCCCACCATGCCGGGAGGATCGCCGTCGATACCGGTTTGACCAACGCGGGGGGGTGGTGCGAGGTGGTGCCGATGACCATGGAGTCGGTCATACACAAAGACATCTACCCGGTTGGCGATGCCTGCATCGCCGGTGAACTCCCTGTCTACGATATGCCCAAGAGCGCGCACATGGCCATCACTCAGGCCAAGGTGGCAGTGGGGGCGATCGTAGCCAAGATCAACGGCCTGCCGCCACCGACGCCGTGGTATGTCAACACCTGTTACAGCCTTGCCGCACCCGATTATGGGTTTTCGGTAGTTCATATCTATCGTGTCGCGGACAATCAATTCGTCTACATCAAGGAGGCCGGCGGTGTCTCGCCGGCCAAGGCCACACGCCTGCAATATGCGCTGGAGGCGGAGTACGCCCTGGGCTGGTGGCGCAACGTCATGGCTGACGCATTCGCCTGAGCACGCGCAGCGCCGACGCGTACGCGATCGCACGCAGATATACGCCAGCCGCCGAGCCCCCTTGGCGGCTGGCGTTATCTTTTCTCAGCGCGAGTTGGCGCTGGATGGGCGCTTATCTGCTAATCTTCGGGTTTCTTGGGCGATAAACGTGTACGAACCCATCCTCAGCGTGACCGATCTGGCTTGTGCCCGGGGCGAACGTACGCTCTTCCGGGGCATAAATTTCCAGGTCCAGGCCGGGGAGATCCTGCTGGTGCAAGGAGGCAATGGGCAAGGCAAGACCAGCCTGTTGCGGCTGTTGACGGGGCTGTCCACACCCCTGGAGGGCGAGATCCGCTGGCGTGGCGAACGCATCCAAGATTGTCGTGAGCGCTATCATGCCGAGATGGCCTACATTGGTCACGTGAATGGCATCAAAGACGACCTCACCCCCATGGAGAATCTGCGCATGGCGGCCGGTCTGGCCGGCCGCAGGCTCGACGAGGCACGGGCGGAACAGACGCTTGGCCGACTGGGGTTGGCCCTCTGTCTCGACCTGCCCGCACGCGTGCTCTCCTTCGGTCAGCGTCGGCGAGTTGCCCTGGCCGGGGTGCTCACGGCCGGCGCCCTGCTCTGGATCCTCGACGAGCCCCTGACAGGGTTGGATGTACATGGTGTAGCCTTGCTGGAGAGTCTATTGCACGAACACACCGAGCAGGGTGGGCTGGTGGTGATGACCACCCACCAGCCCCTGTCCCTCGCCGGCGCGTGCATCCGGCCGCTACGCGTGGGCGATACCGACGTCACCCCGACGTCTGAACTCACCCCCCAAGGGCAATGACCGCCGATGCTGCGTTTTACTCTCACGGTCATCCGCCGCGATCTACTACTCGCGGCCCGACGCCGCGGCGACTGGATCACCTCCCAGTTTTTCTTCGTCATGGTGGTGAGCATGTTCCCGTTGGGCATCGGCGCCGATCCCAACATATTGCGCATGATCGGCCCCGGTGTGGTGTGGGTGGCCGCCCTTCTGGCCTCACTGCTGTCGCTCTCGCGCCTGTTCGCAGACGATCATCGCGATGGCAGCCTGGAGCAGATGCTGCTCTCGCCCGAGCCGACGGTCCTGCTCACCCTGGGCAAGGCCCTGGCGCATTGGCTGATCTACGGCATTCCGCTCCTCATCATCACGCCGGTGTTGGGTATTCAGTTCGCCCTGCCGGGCGAGGCCATCTTGATCCTGGTCGTCTCGCTGCTGATCGGCACCCCTATCCTGTCCCTCCTGGGCAGTGTAGGAGCAGCCCTCACCTTGGGGCTGCGCGGTGGCGGCGTGCTCTTGACCTTACTGATCCTACCTCTGTATGTTCCTGCTTTGATCTTCGGTGCCAGTGCGGTGGATGCCACCCTCGCCGGAACCGGGGCTGAGGCGCACCTGTCGCTTCTGGCGGCGTTTTTAGTGATGTGTCTGCTCATCTCCCCCTGGGTTGCGGCCGCGGCCCTGCGTGTCTCCGTTGAATGACATGGCCTTCAATCTCTATTACTACGCCGCCCCTGCCACCTTCTATGGTCTTGCTGGACGTCTGATCCCCTGGTTCGCCTGGGGCTCGGCGGTGCTCGCCGCAATTGGGCTGTACATCGGCTTCTTCGTCGCGCCGACCGACTTCCAGCAGGGTGAGGCCTACCGCGTCATCTTCATCCATGTCCCGGCGGCCTGGATGGGCATGTTCATCTACCTGGTGATGGCCTTCTGGTCAGCCATCGGGCTCGCCTTCAAAACCCGCCTGTCGTTCATGATGGCGCGCGCGCTTGCCCCCACTGGTGCGATGTTCACCTTCATCTCGCTGTGGACGGGGGCACTGTGGGGCAAACCGATGTGGGGGACATGGTGGGTGTGGGATGCGCGCCTGACCTCGACGCTCATCCTACTCTTCCTCTACATCGGCATCTTGGCCCTGTGGGCCGCCATCGACGACCGCAACCGCGGCGACAAGGCGGGCGCCTTGCTGACGCTCATCGGCGCCGTCAACGTGCCGATCATTTACTTTTCGGTGCAATGGTGGAACACCTTGCATCAGGGCGCCAGTATCAAACCCTCGGGTACCAGCATGGACGAGATCATGCTCGCTGGCATGCTGATCATGGCAGCCGCCGCCTGGTTTTATGCCATTGCCGCTGCGCTGACGCGCGTGCGTACCATCATCCTGGAGCGGGAGCGGCACACCGACTGGGTCAAACGCATCCTGGAGCAGTGATATGCAATGGGCGAGCTTGAGCGATTTCTGGGCCATGGGTGGCTATGGCCTGTATGTATGGGGCTCCTACCTCGTCACTTTCGCCGCCATCGTCCTTGAAATCATTCTGCTTAGGCATGGTCATAAGGACACCTTAAGGCGCCTGCGCCGCATGCGCAGATGGGAAGAGCAGTAACCGCCGAGCCAGCGAACGCTCAATCGATCGACCATGAAACCTCGACATCAGAAACTCCTCGCCATCGCCCTGTCGCTCGCCGGCTTAGGTGTGGCTGTGGCCCTTGTCCTCAACGCCTTTCAGAACAATCTGGTCTTCTTCTTCAGCCCCAGCCAAGTGATGCGCGGCGAGGCACCGGTCGACCGCACCTTCCGCATCGGCGGCATGGTCGAGGAAGGCAGTGTCAAGCGCGAGGCCGATGGCCTGACCGTGCGCTTCGTCGTGACCGACACCGCGCATACCGTGCCAGTCGTCTACAAGGGCGTGTTGCCCGACCTGTTCAAGGAAGGCAAGGGGGTGGTCGCCGAGGGCCGGCTAGGCCCCGATGGCCTGTTCACCGCCACCCAGGTCCTCGCCAAACATGATGAAAATTACATGCCGCCCGAGGCCGCGCATGCCATCGAGCAGGCGCAGAAGGCCCAACAGACGCTGGTCAAGCCATGAGGCGGCAGGTCATTGCGGCGCGGGCGAACGTGAGCGCAGCGAACGTCAAGGCGCGTAGCGCTGGCCGCAGCCACGATTCCATGCCGCCCGAGTCGGCGCCCGCCTACCCCTTGAGGAGTCGCGTAAACCACGACCTGTCCCATGGGTCACCCCCCCTTCGTGGCTTGCGCCGTTTTCGCCCCACAGCATCAAGGAGTTTTCCAGGATGATCCCAGAACTCGGCCACTTTGCCCTCATCCTCGCCCTCCTGCTGGCCTTGGTGCAGGGGGTGCTGCCCATCGTCGGCGCACAGCGCGGTAATGCCACGCTGATGGCGGTGGCACGGCCGGCCGCGCACGGGCAATTCGTCTTCGTGCTGCTGGCCTTCGCAGCGCTCGCCTACGCCTTTCTCACCAACGACTTCTCGGTGGAGAACGTGGCGCGCAACTCGTACTCGAAGCTGCCCGAGGTCTATCGCTTCACCGCCACCTGGGGCTCGCACGAGGGGTCGCTGTTACTCTGGACGCTGATCTTGGGTGTCTGGACCGTGGCGGTCACGGTCTACTCCCGCCACCTACCCGAGGACATGGCCGCACGGGTGATCGGCGTCATGGGCCTGGTGAGCGTGGGCTTTCTCGCTTTCATGCTGTTCACCTCCAACCCCTTTCTGCGCCTCACACCCGCGGTACCCGAAGGCAACGACATGAACCCGCTGCTGCAGGATCCCGGCATGGTGATCCACCCGCCGATGCTCTACATGGGTTATGTGGGCTTCTCGGTGGCCTTCGCCTTCGCCGTGGCGGCCCTGCTCTCGGGCAAACTGGACGCCGCCTGGGCGCGCTGGTCCCGCCCCTGGACCACGGTGGCCTGGATGTTCCTGACCCTGGGCATCGCCTTGGGCTCTTGGTGGGCCTATTACGAGCTGGGCTGGGGTGGCTGGTGGTTCTGGGACCCGACCGAGAATGCCTCCTTCATGCCCTGGCTGGCAGGCACGGCGCTCATCCACTCGCTTGCGGTCACCGAGAAGCGCGGCGTCTTCAAGACTTGGACGGTGCTGCTCGCCATCACCGCCTTTTCACTCTCGCTGCTGGGCACCTTTCTGGTCCGCTCCGGGGTGCTGTCCTCGGTGCATGCCTTCGCCACCGATCCAGGCCGCGGCGTGTTCATCCTCGCCTTCCTAGGCGTGGTCATTGGTGGCTCCCTGCTGCTCTACGCCTGGCGCGCCCCGCGCCTTGTGAGCGGCGGCGGCTTCACCTGGTTCTCGCGCGAGGCCCTGTTGCTCGGCAACAACGTCTTTCTCATGGCGGCCATGGGCACCGTGCTCCTGGGCACGCTCTATCCCCTGTTCATGGACGCCATGGGGCTGGGCAAGATCTCGGTCGGCCCGCCTTACTTCAATGCCGTATTCATCCCGCTGATGACCCCCGTATTGTTCCTGGTCGCCATCGGACCGCTAGTGCGTTGGCGGGGCGATGACCTACCGGCCCTGGCCATGCGCATGAGATGGGCCTTCGCCGTTGCGCTGGTCACGGCGGCGCTGCTGCCGCTGACCCTGGATGGCATGAACCTTTGGGCCAGTCTGGGGCTGTTCCTGGCCCTGTGGATCCTGTTCGGGGTGTTGACCGGTTTCCTGGAGCGTCTGAAGAACGCGCCGGGCGGCTTGCTTGGCAAACTGGCGACCCTGCCGCGCAGCTTCTGGGGAATGCAGATCGCCCACGCGGGCCTTGCCGTGGTGGTGATCGGGGCGACGGTGGTGTCGAATTATGAAGAACATCGCGACGTGCGCATGAACGTCGGCGATTACGTCGATCTGGCCGGCTACCGCTTCCTCTTCATGGGGACACATCCGGTGGAGGGGCCCAACTACTCGGCCATGCGCGGCACCGTGGAAGTCTTCCGCAATGCGCGCAAGGTCGCCACCGTCCACCCCGAAAAGCGACGCTACCATGCCTCTGGCATGGTCATGACCGAGGCCGGGATCGACTATGGGGTCTTCCGCGACGTCTATGTCTCGCTGGGCGAGCCGCTGAGCGACTCCGAATGGGTGGTACAGGTCTATTACAAGCCCTTTGTCGGCTGGCTTTGGGGCGGTGCCTTTCTCCTCGCCCTAGGCGGGGGCCTGGCCGCCTCGGACCGCCGCTATCGGATCGCCTTGAGGCGCAACACCGAGGCGATGGCCACTGCGGCACAGGGGACCCGTGCATGAAGCGTTTCATCCCCTTACTCGTCTTCATCGTCCTGGCGGTCTTCCTCTACCTGGGTCTATACCTCAACCCCCGCGAGGTGCCCTCTCCCTTCATCGGCAGGCCGGCCCCCGACTTCACCCTGCCGGTGCTCGGTCAGCCCGGCCAGACATTTTCCCCTGCGGATGCCAAGGGCAGGGTCTGGCTGCTCAACGTCTGGGCGCCGTGGTGTGTGTCCTGCCGTCAGGAACACCCCGTGCTCATGCAGCTCGCCGCCTCGGGTGTGGCCATCTATGGGCTTAACTGGAAGGACAAGGACGGCGAGGCGCAGGCCCTGCTCGCGCGACAGGGCAGCCCCTACGTGCTCACCGTGGACGACCGTGACGGGCGCGTCGGCATCGACTATGGCGTGACCGGCACACCCGAGACCTTCATCATCGACAAGGCGGGCATCATCCGAATGAAACACGTCGGTCCTATCACCCCGGAGATCTGGCAGAAGAAATTCGTGCCCTTGCTCAAGGAGCTTGAGACATGAGGCGAGTCCTGGCCCTGGCAATCCTCCTGGGCATCCTGGTCTTTCCTGCCCTGGCCGGCGAGGCCAGGCCGAATGCCGAGAACCCCGAGATCGAGGCGCGTCTCAATCGCCTGGCCGCGGATCTACGTTGCCTCGTCTGTCAGAACGAGTCCCTGGCTGGCTCGCGCGCCGATCTGGCAGAGGATCTGCGCCGCGAAATCCGCACCCAGATGCTGCAGGGCAAGAGCGACCAGGAGGTCATCCGCTACCTGACCGACCGCTATGGTGACTTCGTGCTCTACCGCCCACCGTTCAAGCCGGTCACCTATCTGCTCTGGGGCGCGCCCGTGTTGTTTCTGCTGATCGGCGGCAGCGTCTGGTATGTCGTTCTACGCCGGCGCCGTAATCAGCAGGCTGAGCAGACGGTCAGCCACGAGGAATTGCAGCGCGCCGCCCGTCTGCTCGAAAGCGAAGAAAACCGTTGATGAACCCGACACTCTCCACCACCCTTTTCTGGGTGCTTGCCACCCTGTTGGCGCTCGCGGCCGGCTTCTGGGTGCTGCGCCCGCTGTTCAAGCGTCAGACGGCTGTCAGCGCCGATGCGCGCCGCGCCATCAACATCGCCGTCTACCGAGACCAGTTGCGCGAGCTCGAACGCGATCGGGACAACAAACTGCTCAGCGCCGAGCAGTTCGAGGCCGCACGGCGCGAGCTGGAGGCACGCCTGGCCGAAGACGCCCTGCGCGAAGCCGAGCTCAAGGCCGAAAGCCGGGGCGGTCGTCGGCTGGGCTATGTCCTCGGCGCCGCGATCCCCGCCGCGGCCCTGGGCTTGTACCTATGGCTGGGCAACCCGGCGGCCATCAACCAGCCCAAGGTCACGCCCGGCATGGGGGTGCACGACCTGGAGGCCATGCTGCGGGCGGTGGAGGAGAAGGCGCGTGCCAACCCGGAGGATCCCCGCCCGCTCATCCTGCTCGCCCGCACCTACACCGCCATGGAACGCTGGCCAGAGGCCATCGCCGCCTATGAAAAGGCCGTCAAGCTGCTGCCGGAGGATGCCGCGCTCTTGGCCGGCTATGCCGAGGCCTTGGCCTTGAGCCA
The DNA here is from genome assembly GCA_937925755.1 of uncultured Burkholderiales bacterium. Taxonomy (GTDB): domain Bacteria; phylum Pseudomonadota; class Gammaproteobacteria; order Burkholderiales; family Thiobacillaceae; genus JANWZL01. The sequence goes on along the minus strand of CALAMX010000035.1, from coordinate 910 downwards.
AGGCCGTGACCTGCGCGGCAAACCCATGGAACTGGTGCGCAAGGCCCTATCGCTCAACGGGGACGAGCCCACTGCGCTCAATCTCGCCGGCATCGATGCCTTCATGCAGGGTGACTATGCCCAGGCGGTGGCCTACTGGCAACGTCTGCTCAAGCAGGTGAAGGCCGGGTCCGAGGAGGCGCAAGCCATCCACGATGCCATCCGCGAGGCACGCAGCCGCGCAAACGCCGCTGGCATCAAGCTGCCTGCGGCCGAGGGGCTACCCCAGGGCGCCGCAGCAGCGGCGAGCGCTCTCATCCGTGGCCGCGTCCTGCTCAGCCCTGAGCTCAAAGATCGTTTGCCCGAGGGGGCCACGCTGTTCGTCATCGCCCGGCCTGTCGGTGGGAGCGGCGCACCGCTCGCCGTCCTGCGCACTCCTGCCCGCGAATTGCCCTATGCCTTCGAACTGAACGACAGTTTGGCGATGGATCCGAACAACCGCCTGTCCAGCCACGCCGAGGTCGATCTCGTCGCCCGCGTCTCCCGCTCCGGCCAGGCAATGCCCGCCAGCGGCGACCTCGAGGGCCGTCTGGCCCGCGTCAAGCTGGGCAGCACGGATGTACGCCTGGTGATCGACACAGTACGGCCCTGATCCGGCCTCGATCGCTCAGGGCATGCCGTCCACATCGCCCGACGATACGTCTGCTGGCGATCCTGCCCGCGCTTATGTCCCTATCAACGGCCGCATCGCACTGAGCAAGTTCGCAAACAGCCGCGGATGTTCACGCTCCAACTCGGCCAATAACCGTTTCATGCGCATGCGCTGCTGGGGTACGGTAAAGCACGCCGGGCAATTTTCTTGGATCACCGGTAACTGCGCGCGCGTGGCGAAGTCGCGGGTCTGGCGCTCGCGTACATAGACGAAGGGACG
>CALAMX010000034.1 GCA_937925755.1 uncultured Burkholderiales bacterium | reverse complement strand
ACTTCGTTGTGGCTTCGGCCGCCGCTCCGCGGCTTAACATGCGCTGCGCGCATGTTAGCCTTCGCCGAAACTTCGTTGTGGCTTCGGCCGCCGCTCCGCGGCTTAACATGCGCTGCGCGCATGTTAGCCTTCGCCGAAACTTCGTTGTGGCTTCGGCCGCCGCTTCGCGGCTTAACATGCGCTGCGCGCATGTTAGCCTTCGCCGAAACTTCGTTTTCGCTTCCTCGCCTAGCCCCGTGTTATGTCTCGCGGCTCGCGCTCCGGGCGCGCGGCGCTCAATCCCGCTCGCCGGGTTATGCAGAGCTTCCTTAGCGGGAGCGCGCCGTCTTGGCCTGTTCGGCATAGATCAGGAGGGGTTTCCCCTCACCGGAGATCGCGTTTTCGTCGACCACCACCTTTTTGACATTCTGGAGGCTGGGCAGCTCGAACATGATATCGAGCAGGCGATGCTCGATGATCGAGCGCAGCCCCCGCGCCCCAGTCTTGCGCTTGAGGGCGGCACGGGCGATGGCCAGCAAGGCCTCCTCGCGGAATTCGAGCTCCACGCCCTCCATCTGGAAGAGCTTTTGGAACTGCTTGGTCAGCGCGTTCTTCGGTTCGGTGAGGATCTGCACCAGGGCCTTTTCGTCGAGCTCCTCCAGTGTGGCGATGACTGGCAGCCGGCCGACGAACTCCGGGATCAGCCCGTATTTGATGAGGTCCTCCGGCTCCACCATGCGGAAGATCTCGCCCAGATCCTTGCGGTTGTCCTTGCTTTTGACTTCGGCGCCAAAACCGATGCCGGACTTCTCGGTGCGGTTGCGGATCACCCGCTCCAGCCCGCTGAAGGCCCCGCCACAGATGAACAGGATGTTGGTGGTGTCGACCTGGATGTACTCCTGGTTCGGGTGCTTACGCCCGCCCTGTGGCGGCACCGAGGCGATGGTCCCCTCGATGAGCTTGAGCAGTGCCTGTTGCACCCCCTCACCCGAGACATCGCGGGTGATCGATGGATTGTCCGACTTGCGCGAGATCTTGTCGATCTCGTCGATGTAGACGATGCCGGTCTGCGCCTTCTCTACGTCATAGTCGCATTTCTGCAGCAGCTTTTGGATGATGTTCTCGACGTCCTCGCCGACATAACCCGCCTCTGTCAGCGTCGTGGCGTCGGCGATCACGAAGGGGACGTTGAGCAGACGCGCCAGGGTTTGAGCGAGCAAGGTCTTGCCCGAGCCGGTGGGGCCGATCAGCAGGATATTGCTCTTGGCCAGCTCGACGTCGTCGTTCTTCTGGCCGCCGGGTTGGCGCAGGCGCTTGTAGTGATTGTAGACGGCGACCGACAGGGCCCGCTTGGCAAGATCCTGGCCGATGACGTACTGATCGAGAACCTGGCAGATCTCCTTGGGCGTAGGCAGATATTCGCCCTCACCCTTGCCGTCCCTGGTGTTGACCACCTCTTCCCGGAGGATGTCATTGCATAACTCGACGCACTCGTCGCAGATGAAGACCGACGGCCCGGCGATCAGTTTGCGTACCTCGTGCTGGCTCTTGCCACAAAACGAACAATAAAGAAGCTTATCACTGCCAGATTTTTTGCTAGCCATTGCGTCCGCACCAATACCTGATTCTATTAGTCAAGTTTACGCGCCTTCACCGCGTTTAGCCAGCACCTTGTCGACCAGACCGTATTCGACCGCAGCCTCGGCCCCCATGAAGAAGTCCCGGTCGGTGTCGCGCTCGATCACCTCCAATGGCTGACCGGTATGCTGCGACAGTAAGGTGTTCAGGCGGCTGCGTAGATAGAGGATCTCCTTGGCGTGGATCTCGATGTCGGAGGCCTGGCCCTGAAAGCCCCCCATGGGCTGGTGGATCATGACGCGGGAGTTCGGCAGGGCATAGCGCTTGCCCTTGGCACCGGCGGCGAGGAGAAAGGCCCCCATGCTGGCAGCCTGGCCGATGCACAGGGTGGAGACATCGGGCTTGATGAACTGCATGGTGTCATAGATACCCATGCCCGCCGTGACCGATCCACCCGGCGAATTGATGTAGAGAAAGATGTCCTTGTCCGGATTCTCCGACTCGAGGAACAACAGTTGCGCCACCACCAGGTTGGCCGTGGCGTCGTTGACCGGGCCGACCAGGAAGACCACCCGCTCCTTGAGCAGGCGTGAGTAGATATCGAAGGCGCGCTCGCCACGCCCGCTTTGTTCGATGACGATGGGCACATAGCCCAGGGCGGAAGGGTCTTGGGTCCAGTTCGACATCAGGCGTTCCCCATCAAGGCTTCGAGCGTCATGGGCTGATCGGTGACCTGCGCCCGTTCGAGCACCCAGTTGACGATGTTGTCCTCCAACACCAGCGACTCGACCTCGCGCAGGCGGTTGGCGTCCTGATAGTACCACGCCACCACCTCGGCGGGGTCCTCATAGCTCTGGGCAAACTCCTCGACCAGGGCCTTGACCTGATCCGGCTCGGCGTGAATGCCCTGGCTGCGGGCGATCTCGTTGAGTAACAGCGACAGGGCCACACGGCGCCTGGCCTGAGGCTCGAACACCTGCGGCTGCAGATGGATGTCCGTCTCCTTCATGCCGCGCGCCTTTAGATCATTGACCGCCCGCTCGTACAGGGCCTGTATCTCCATCGCCACCAGGGACTTCGGCACCTCGAAAGGGGTAACCTGCAGCAGGCCCTGCATGACCTGCTCCTTGACCTTGGCCTTGATGCGATGCTTGGCCTCACGCCGCAGGTTGGCGGCGATCTCCTCACGCAGCTTGGCCACGTCACCATCCTGGATGCCGAGACTGCGCGCAAAGGCCTCGTCTACTGCCGGCAGGTGCGGCTCGTGCACCGATTTCATGTGCACCTCGAACTGCGCCGTCTTGCCCGCCAGCGCCTTGGCGTGATAATCCTCCGGGAAGGTCACGTCGAAGGTCTTGCGCTCATCCGGCCGCATGCCCAGCAGTTGCTCCTCGAAGTCCAGCAACGTGCGCCCCTCGCCGAGCACCAGCGGATAGTCCTTTGCCTCGCCACCCGGGAAGGGGTTGCCGTCGATGCGTCCGACATAGTCCACGTGCACGCGGTCGCCCGCGCGCGCCTCGCGTTCGACCGCATGGTAGTGGATGCGCTGCTTGCGCAGCACCTCCAGGGTGCGCTCGACATCCGCCTCGGTCACCTCGACCTGGGGGCGCATCACCTTGATTTGACTGACATCGCCCAGCGTGATCTCCGGGAAGACTTCGAAGGTCGCAGTAAAGGCGGCGTCGCCCTCTTGCGCGCGATCGAAGCGCGGATAGCCGGCGACATTGAGGTTGTTGGCGCGTGTGGCCTCTAGGAAACCCCGCTCGAGGGCTTCGCCCATCACCTCACCGCGGATCTCGCCGCCGTAGCGCGAGGCAACCAGCTTCAACGGTGCCTTGCCCGGCCGGAAGCCATCCATGCGTACGGTCTTGACCAAGCGCTTGAGCCGCCGCTCGACCTCCGACTCGATCTCGGCCATGTCCAGTTGTAGGGTGATGCGGCGGGTGAGGCCTTCCAGGGTTTCCACTTGTGTCTGCATGCTGCGTCCTTGTGCTGGGGGATCGATCGAGAACTGGTGCGAAAGGAGGGACTCGAACCCTCACGGGGACTACCCGCTGGAACCTAAATCCAGTGCGTCTACCAATTCCGCCACTTTCGCTCAAAGGAAGCTCTGCATGACCCGGCGAGCGGGATCGAGCACCGCGCAACGCAGCCGAGCGCCCGTGCAGTCCGTCATGCAGAGCTTCCTTAAACCTACAAGTTTAATATAGGCCACAAACGAGTGTCAGCCGCCCAGGGAAACTCGGCATGACGGACTGCGCGGGCGTTCGACATCGACTCGGTGTATGGATGCTCGCTTTTTCCATTGGATACGTTACACATCCTGCGCTTGTGGCGCGTGGTCCTCAGCCCCGCTCGCCGGGTCGCCCAGAGCTTCTCTGGCACCGGTCAGACCGTTTGGTGTAGTTTTCGGGTTGCCTGGCAAGCACTCCGCCCTCATGAAGCTCGAAGAACTCTTACCGAACGCCGTGCTGCGCGGCATCCTCCCGGACACGCTGGTGACGGTGGTCAATGTCCGGTGGTACGGGTCCGATGCCCTCGAGCTGACTTACAAAACCGCCGATGGCAAGGTCGCCAACCAACTGCTCTATCGCCACGACGAGCCAACGCTGGAAATCGTCGAACAGGGGCGCCCCTGGAGCTTCGATGGCGATGGCGCGCTGTTCCGGCTGGTTTCCGAGGCCCAGCGGATCAGACTCGCCCATCTGTTCGATCCTCTGCTGGCCGTGCACACCTCGCTCATCGAGCCGCTGCCGCACCAGATCACTGCCGTCTATGAAGCCATGCTGCCGCGCCAGCCGCTACGCTTTCTACTGGCCGACGACCCCGGCGCCGGCAAGACCATCATGGCCGGCCTGCTCATCAAGGAACTGATCGTTCGCGGCGACCTGCAGCGCTGCCTGATCGTCTGTCCGGGCAGCCTGGCGGAACAATGGCAGGACGAGCTCTACCGCCGCTTTCAACTGCCCTTCGAGATCCTCACCCACGACAAGCTCGAAGCCGCGCGCACCGGCAACTGGGTCCTCGAAACA
>CALAMX010000033.1 GCA_937925755.1 uncultured Burkholderiales bacterium | reverse complement strand
GTCGGAGCCCGCGGGGCTCGGATCAGCGCGCGTGTGGTACAAGCGCAGCTCAAGCGCCTGGCCTTGACGCGCGGCATCCGCGAGCGCGTGCACCCGCACGCCCTGCGTCACTCCTTCGCCTCGCACGTGCTGCAGTCCTCTGGCGATCTGCGCGCGGTGCAGGAGATGCTCGGCCACGCCAGCCTGTCCACCACGCAGGTGTATACACATTTGGATTTCCAGCATCTGGCCCAGGTTTACGATCGGGCCCACCCGCGGGCGAAAAAGAAATAACGGGCGGGGCCTCGGCCGCTCGCCTCTGCTCGCTAAACCTGCCTGATGGCAGGTTAGCCTGTGCCGAAACCCCGCGATCACGGGGGGCCAGAGAGCTGCTCCGCGCACGACCGTTCGGGACGATCTGAATAACCCGGCGACCGGGATTGAACACCCGGAATGCCGGGTGCGAGACGTATCATCGGTGATGCCACACCGCCCGCCGCGCTCGCGCCTTGGGTAGGAGCGACGAGAGTCGCGACACGTCGTGATGTGTATTCTGTCGGTCGTTGTTGGTCGTTGTTGGTCGCTGTTGGTCGCGACTTTCGTCGCTCCTACAGATCGCTCCTAAAGGTCGCTCCTACGAGATCGGCACGACAGGTGTAGGCGCGGCGATAGCTGCGACATGTCGTGGTATGCATCCCAATGGTCGTTGTTGGTCGTTTTCGGTCGCGACTTTCGTCGCTCCTACGCAGGTTAGCCTACGCCGAAACCCCGCGTCCCGGGGGGCCAGAGAGCTGCTCCGCGCACGACCGTTAGAGGCTCTCCTTCAACTGCTCCAAGATCGCGGGATTGTGGCTCCGGCCGCTCGCATCCGCTCGCTTAACTTCGGCTTCGCCGAAGTTAGCCTGCGCCGAAATCCGGCCATGCCGTCGAAACCAACCATTCCGGCATGACTTCCGCTACACGGTTTCTTTGAGCTGCTCCAATATGGCCGGATTTTCTAACGTCGAGATGTCTTGGGTGATGGTCTCGCCCTTGGCGATGGCGCGCAGCAGCCGGCGCATGATCTTGCCGGAGCGGGTCTTGGGCAGGTTGTCGCCGAAGCGGATGTCGTCGGGCTTGGCGATGGGGCCGATCTCCTTACCCACCCATTCGCGCAGCTCGGCGACGATTTGCTTGGCCTCTTCGCCGGTGGGGCGTGGGCGCTTGAGCACCACGTAGGCGACGACCGCCTCGCCCTTGATCTCGTGTGGCTTGCCGACCACGGCGGCTTCGGCCACGAGGGGGTGGGCGACCAGGGCGGATTCGATCTCCATGGTGCCCAGGCGGTGACCGGAGACGTTGAGTACGTCGTCGATGCGGCCCATGATCCAGAAGTAGCCATCCTCGTCACGGCGGGCAGAGTCGCCGGCGAGATAGGTCTTGCCGCCCAGCTCCTCGGGGAAATAGGTCTTTTTGAAGCGCTCCGGGTCGCCCCACAGGGTCCGCAACTGGCTCGGGAAGGGGCGTTTGATGACGAGATAGCCACCGGCGTTGGTCGGCACTGGATGCCCCTGCTCGTCCACCACATCGGCCATGATGCCGGGCAGGGGCAGGGTGCAGGTTCCAGGCTTGAGGGGGGTGGCGCCCGGCAGGGGTGAGATCATGTTGGCGCCGGTCTCGGTCTGCCACCAGGTGTCGACGATGGGGCAGCGCGATTGGCCGACCGTCTCGTAGTACCACATCCAGGCCTCGGGGTTGATCGGCTCGCCTACCGTGCCCAGCAGGCGCAGGCTGGTGAGATCGTATTGCTTGGGTAGATCCGCACCCAGCTTGATGAGCGAGCGGATGGCGGTGGGGGCGGTGTAGAAGGTGGTCACCCGGTGCCGGGCGATCATCTCCCAGAAACGGCCGGCGTGCGGATGCGTAGGCACACCCTCGAAGATCACCTCGGTCATCCCCAGGGCGAGCGGGCCATACGCGACGTAGGTGTGACCGGTGATCCAGCCCACGTCGGCGGTGCACCAATAGACGTCGGTGTCGGGCTTGGCGTCGAACACCCAGTTCATGGAGACGATGGCCCCCAGGAGATAGCCGCCAGTGGCATGCTGCACGCCCTTCGGCTTGCCGGTGGAGCCGGAGGTGTAGAGGATGAACAGCGGGTCCTCGGCGTTCATCGGCACCGCTTCACAGGTGTCGGTCTGGCGCTCGGTCAGCTCATGCCACCAGATATCGCGTCCGGCCTGCCAGGCGATTTGGCCGCCCGAGCGGCGATAGACCACCACCTTCTCGACGCTGTCCATGTCGCCCATGGTGAGCGCCTCGTCCACTGCGGCCTTGAGCGCGATGGCCTTGCCGCCGCGCAGCCCTTCGTCGGCGGTGACCACGATCTTGGCGCGGGCGTCCTGGATGCGCTCGTGCAGACTCTTGGCGGAAAAGCCGCCGAAGACCACCGAGTGGATGGCGCCGATGCGGGCGCAGGCCTGCATGGCGACCACCGCTTCGATCGACATGGGCATGTAGATGATGACCCGATCGCCTTTGCCCACGCCGAGTTCCTTGAGTCCATTGGCAAAGCGGCAGACCCGGTGATAGAGCTCGCGGTAGGTGACACGGGTGACGGCGCCGTCATCGGCCTCGAAGATGATCGCCGTGCGATCCCCGCGTTGGTCGAGATGGCGCTCGAAGCAGTTGTAGGAAACATTCAGTTCCCCGTCATAGAACCAGCGGTAGAAGGGCGCCTTGGACTCATCCAGCACCTGGGTGAAGGGCTTGTGCCAGTGGATGAGGCTGCGCGCGAGCTCCCCCCAGAACCCTTCGTAGTCGGCCTCAGCCTTGGCGCACAGCGCACGGTAGGCCTCCATGCCGGGCACGTTGGCCTGAGCGACGAACGCCGGGCTGGGGGCAAAGACGCGGTTTTCCTGCAGGATCGATTCGATGGTGGCCATGGTTCTCCTCGATGGTCTTGCCTTACGTAGGGTGATGGTGTCCCGTCCTGGGTGGGAGGGATTGAAGAGCGAAATTAGGACAAAATGCTGCTTTTTTCAAACACTGATCAAACCCATGGCGCACCCTGAGCCTCACGCCCTCGTCCAGGAGGCCGCGGCCTATAGCCGCTGGCTCGCCACCCGTCTGGCCGCCGATCCCACCTTGGTGGCAGCGCTTGCAGTGGCCTCAAGCCAGCCCTGCCTTCGCGCGGAAATGCAGGCACGGCTAGAGGCGGAGGGGGTGACGGACGAGCCCGGTCTCGGTCGTGCCCTGCGCCGGCTGCGCACCTGGGTGCTCGCCCGCCTGATCATCCGCGACCTGGCGGGGCTCGCGGATCTCGACGAGGTGACTGGCAGCATGACCGAGCTGGCGGAGCTGGCGGTGCGCGCAGCGCTCGACTTTCTCCATGCCGATCTTATTGGCGTCTACGGCGAGCCGCTCGCAGCCGATGGCCGCCCCCAGCGGTTGATGGTCGTGGGCATGGGCAAGCTGGGCGGGGGCGAGCTCAACGTCTCCTCGGACATCGATCTCGTCTTCGTCTATCCCGAGGACGGTCAGACGGCTGGCCCCCGGCGTATCGACAACCACGAGTTCTTCGTGCGTCTGGGCAAGCGCCTGATCAATTTGCTCAACGCGACCACCGCCGATGGTTTCGTCTTCCGGGTGGACATGCGACTGCGGCCCTATGGCGACTCGGGGCCCCTGGCGGTGAGTCTGGCCATGCTGGAGCAGTATTTTTATACTCAGGCGCGCGAATGGGAGCGCTATGCCTGGATCAAAGGCCGCGTGCTGACAGGGGATCGAGGCGAGGAGCTGGAACAGCTCAGGCGGCCCTTCGTCTATCGCCGCTACCTCGATTACGGTGCCTTCTCGGCCATGCGCGAACTGCATGCCCAGATCCGTCAGGAGGTGGCGCGCCGCGACCGCGCCGATGACATCAAACTCGGGCCCGGTGGCATCCGGGAGATCGAGTTCATCGCCCAGGTCTTTCAGCTCATCCGTGGTGGTCGCGAGCCCGACCTGCAGGCCAGACCCACCCGCGCCGTCCTGCAGCGTCTGGCTGCGCTCGGGCAGTTGCCGGCAGACACGGCCGCCTTCCTCGATACCGCCTATGTCACCCTGCGGCGGCTGGAACATCGCCTGCAATACCTGGACGATGCCCAGACTCAGCGCCTGCCGCTCACTGCGGAAGACCGTTTGCGCGTGGCGCGCGCCATGGGGCTGCCGGACTGGCCGTCCTTCTTGGCTGAGCTCGAACCTCTGCGTCGAAAGGTGAGCGAGCACTTCGAACAGGTCTTCGGCGCACCGCAGACCGACCAGTCTTCCCATCCTCTGGCGGGGATTTGGCGGTGGACGCCGGAGGAGGCTGGCGAGCGGCTTGCCGAACTCGGTTATGCGCACGCGGACGAGACCCTCAAGCGTTTGCAAACGCTCGCAGGCGGCGAGCGCTACCGGGCCCTGCCAGCCGCCAGCCAGGCCGCCATCGAGGCGCTGATCCCGCCCATGGTCGAGCTGGCGGCCAAGCTGCGTGAGCCGGATGCCACACTCGGCCGCATGCTCGATCTGTTGGAGGCGATCGCCGGACGCGCCCCCTATCTCCGCCTGCTACAAGAGTACCCGCAGACCCTGTCCCGCATCGCCCAGTTGGTTGGCGCCAGTGCCTGGGCCGCGCAGTATCTGCGCAGTCGACCCCACCTGCTCGACGAGCTGCTCGATGCGCGCAGCCTCTATGCCGAGCCGGACTGGCCGACGCTGCGCCAAGAGCTCGACGATCGCCTCGCGACCCTGGCGGGGGACGTCGAGCGGCAGATGGACGAGCTGCGCCACACGAAGCAAGGTGTCACCTTCCGCCTGCTGGCCCAGGACCTGGCTGGACGACTTGGCATCGAGCGGCTGTCCGACCACCTGAGCGCCTTGGCCGACCTGCTGGTGGAAGTTACCCTGCGCCTGGTCTGGGCGGGCCTCGCCGGGCGTCACCGCGACACACCGGCCTTTGCCGTCATCGCCTACGGCAAACTCGGCGGCAAGGAGCTGGGCTATGCCTCCGATCTCGATCTCGTCTTTCTCCATGACGACGAACACCCCGACGCCCAGACGATCTACGCCCGGCTGGCCAAGCGGCTGATCACCTGGCTGTCCACCCCGACCGCAGCCGGCGTACTTTACGAGACGGACGTGCGGCTACGGCCTGACGGCGCTGCCGGCCTGCTGGTCAGTTCCATCGCGGCCTTCGAGGCCTATCAACGCGACAAGGCCTGGACCTGGGAGCACCAAGCGCTCACCCGCGCGCGCTTTTGCTGCGGCGATGCGCGCGTGGGCGAACGTTTCGAGGGCATCCGCGAGGCCATCCTGCGCCTGCCGCGGGATGTCGCGAAGCTCAAGACCGAGGTGCTCGAGATGCGGCAGAAGATGCGCGAGGGACATCCCAACCCTACCGGCCTGTTCGACGTCAAGCACGACCCCGGCGGGTTGGTGGACGTGGAGTTCTGCGTGCAGTACCTGGTGTTGGCGCATGCCCATGCGTATCCGGCGCTGACCGCCAACATCGGCAACATCGCCTTGCTCAAGCGCTGCGCAGAACTCGGCCTGCTGCCGGCCGACATCGCCTTGCCGGCGGCGGATGCCTACCGCGAGTTGCGACGGCTGCAGCACGGCGTCAAGCTGCAAGGTGCCGAGCATGCCCGTGTACCAGCAGATAAGGCGCAGGCTGGCCAGGCGGTGCGGGCGCTGTGGGCGGCGGTGTTCGGCTGAAAAAACGCCGCAAGCGCAAGTTGGCGGTCGCAGGCATCCGCCAGCCGCTGCATGACGGCGCGCTCGACCTGGCCTAAGAGGGCATCGCCCATGTCGCCCTCGGCCCAGTAGAACACCTCCACCCCATCCTCGCGGGCGTGGCGAAAGGCCGTGTCGCCCCGCCCACGGGTATCACGCCGGACGTCAAGGGTGATGCGGCGGCTTGGGTATCCACCGTGCGTACCGGCGCAGCCGCGGGATGTGCTCGACGCGCTCGGTGCCGCCAGACATGCCGGTCAGGGTCTCGCCACGTGCCAGACGTCGTTCACGCCGTCGCCCGTGGTGTCGCCGGGTTTTCGGTCATCGATCCACAGGTCAAGCGGTTTGCCCTTGTACGCCCACTGCCGGCTGCCGTCGTCGCGTGCGATGACGCTGTAGTCGCCGCGGGCGCTGTCGCCGGCGAGGCGTGGCGGCCAGCGCTTCGCGCAGTCGCCATTGCAGACACTTTTGCCTGCAGGGTCTTTGTCGAAGGCTTTGTCGAAGGTATAGAGCGTCATGCCGTCCGGGTTGGTGCGCATACCTCCGGTCATTTTGCCGGGGACGCCGTCATGGCTGCCAGCGGTCGCCGCGCCGTAACCGGCATCGCCGCCGTCGCCAGCAGAGAAGGCGTTGCCGGCCAACAGGCCGAGACTGAGTGCAGGGGTGACGAATCGATGGCGAAGTTGCAGGGTGGCTCCTTTCAGGTTGCGTTGGACAAGCACGAACCGTTGCTTGCGTATGGGTCAACAGGGCAAAGGTCCGTGATTTCACCGCCCTGAACGATGTCCGACTCGCGGCCGCGCGGCTTGGGATAGAATCCAAGCTTTGTTCTTCAGCGCAAGGAGTTCGGCGATGTCCATGGCCGATCGCGACGGTCTGATCTGGTACGACGGCAAACTAGTCCCCTGGCGGGAGGCCACCACCCACGTCCTCACCCACACCCTGCACTACGGTATGGGGGTGTTCGAGGGCGTGCGCGCCTACGAGACGCCACGCGGTACGGCCATCTTCCGTCTGGAGGAACACACCGACCGGCTACTGCGCTCGGCCCACATCCTGGGCATGAAGCTGCCCTATGACAAGGCCACGCTCATGCAGGCGCAGATCGAGGCGGTGCGGGCCAATGGCCTCAAATCCGGCTACATCCGGCCCATGGCCTTCTACGGCGCCGAGGCCATGGGCATCTCGGCGAAGACGTTGTCGGTGCATGTGATCGTCGCCGCCTGGCCCTGGGGTGCCTACCTCGGCCAGGAAGCGTTGGAGAAGGGCATCCGTGTGAAGACCTCGTCGTTTGCCCGCCACCACGTCAACATCACCATGTGCAAGGCCAAGGCCAACGGCAACTACCTGAACTCCATCCTCGCGCACCGCGAGGCCGAGCACGACGGCTACGACGAGGCCCTGCTGCTCGACGTGGACGGCTTCGTCGCCGAAGGTTCGGGCGAGAACGTCTTCATCGTCCGCCGCGGCAAGCTCTACACCCCAGACTTGACCTCCGCCTTGGAGGGCATCACCCGCGACACCATCATTCAACTGGCGGGCGAGGCGGGTATCGAGGTGATCGAGAAACGCATCACCCGCGATGAGGTCTACAGCGCCGACGAGGCCTTCTTCACGGGCACCGCGGCGGAGGTCACCCCCATCCGCGAGCTGGACAACCGCACGATCGGCAGTGGCCGACGCGGTCCCGTGACCGAGCGCCTGCAGGCAAAATATTTCGACTGTGTCCAGGGCCGCTCCGAGGCCCATGCCCATTGGCTGACCTATGTGTGAGTGCGCATGATGGAAAACCGCCTGCATACCCAGCGTGTCATCGAGATCGGCGACGAGGATCTGCCCCTGCACTGCCCGTTGCCCGGCGAGAGTCTGTGGAACGCACACCCCCGCGTCTTCCTGCCCATCGAGGACAAGGGTGAGATCCTCTGTCCTTATTGCGGTACCCTCTACCGACTCAAACCCGGCGCCGGCCAGGCACGGCGTCATTGACCCTGTTGCGCGAGGACTCCCTATGAAACTCCAGTGCGTTGCCATCCTCGTTTTGGCCATCGCCGCCGTGGCTGCCCAGGCCCAACCCCCTGCTCAGTCGGCGGCGCAGCCCCAGCCAACCCCGCAACAGATGCAGGAGGCCATGCAGCGGCAGATGCAGATGCTGGCGGCCTTGTTCGACGTGCGCGACTCCCGACTCGGTTTCGAAGAGACGGTGAGCGCTCTGCGTACAGCGGCTGAGAAGCGCGGCTGGGTCGTGGAAAAGGTCGAGGACATCCAGGCCACGATGAAGGCCCAGGGAGCCAAGGATGCGCCGCGCATGAAGGTGATCTTCGCCTGCCCGAAGGATGCCAACGAGCAGCTCAACCGCGCCAGCCAGGGCAAGCTGCCGCCACTGCCCTGTCGTTTGACCGTCTTCGAGAACAAAGAGGGCAAGACCCAGGTCATGCGCATGAACACCGGCAATATGGCCCGCGCCGTCCAGGGTGACGCAGCCAATGTCCTCGCCCAAGTCGCCAGCGAGGAAGAGGCGGTGCTCAAGGCCATCCAGTAGGCGCGCCGAGAGTCGAGATTTGGGCCTACGCGGCGGACCGCCGCCGGGTCTATCGTGAATCTCTAGGGAAGCTCTGCATAACTGGCTGCGCGGGCGCATCGATGCGTTGCGCGGTCTTGGCTCCGGCCGCTCGGCTTCGCCTC
>CALAMX010000032.1 GCA_937925755.1 uncultured Burkholderiales bacterium | reverse complement strand
CCTGCGCCACTATTGCGGCTCGCTTAAGGAACTGGCCTTAGTCCAACGACGCCTGCAACACACCGTTACGGGCGACCTCGGGGATGCGATGCGTCGAGCTTGTGCTGCGATACAGGCGGGCAGGACCCAGGCCGAGATCATAGGATCGGAGGCGCCAGCGCGCTCTGTGGTCTTCGCCGTCGAGCCGGTTCCACAGGAAGAGGATGACCACCACCTGCTGGTGCTCAGCGTGCGGCCCTACGCCGTTGGCGAGGCCAGTGGGGCGGCGCTAGTCGGCTCTGTGGCAGTGCACTATCTCTACCGCCTCGCCAGTCAGCACTGAGCCAAGGAATGGACTCGCGCAGCACCAAGCCGACCAGAGTCGTACTCAGCCGAGCATGCCCAGGATGATCCAAAAACCTCCGTTGCACGCTCTTTTCGCGTCGCAACGTCATGGGATCTGCCCCTGAGTTCCAGCTCATCGAGGACGATACAATCGTTCGGGATCCGACAGCTAGACATCTTGCCGCATGGCCTGATTCCACGCGGCCAGTTGCGTCCTCTTGTGCACCCCCAGCTTGTGCATGACGGCATTGACCTGATTGCGCACGGTATGCAGGCTCACCCGCCTTTGCCCGGCGATTTCCTTGTCGCTCAAACCCGCCTGCAGGCAGGCCAGGACCTCACGCTCGGTGGGTGAGAGCAGCTCGATCAGTGCCGGACTGAGCATCGGCCGGTGGCTGGCGGGCGTTGCAGCAGTTGGCCGCCATGCGGCCGCAGCGGCTTGCAGGCAGCACAGGCTGTCGATGTTCAGACGCCGGCCGGCACCGGCTACCGCCAGCCAGACCGGGTGGGTCTCGGCCATCGTTTGAAAGATGTGAAAGATCTGCTCACGTCCGGCGTGTACGACGATGACGTCGAATAGGCCATTGTGCCGGGCCTCCGGGGCGATGGCCTCGATGGCAGCGAGCAAACCGGTTGCCAGCGTGGAGGTCTCCCCTCCTGCGTCGCAGCGCGCGGGGTGCGGCCAGAGCACCTGGCCGAAGCCATAATGCTTGCGCAAATAGTTCGCCACATGCCTCTCGTATTCTCCGGTGTCCGCCGAGGCATTGCGCAGGCCACGAAAAAAGCCGATGGCGGCAGGACAGGCAAGCCCCCGCAACGGATGGGCCTCGATGGCGATCATCACGGACCGGTGTGCCACTTCGATGCTACGGATATCACACCACACGGGCTGCCAGCCTCTCTCGCCGTCGCGCAATTGCCAAAGTGCCGATTCGCCGGCGGCAAGATAGGTCTGGAGCACGTCCCAGCAGCAATGACCGGACGTCTGCAGTGACTTGGCCGGGTGCAGCAGGGCGTCGCAGGGCGGCGCCGTATCGCCGAGACCGGTAAGACGCATGAAGGCCGGGCTGGCGTAGCGGATGTGCTTGTCGCTGCCGATCAGGAGCAGGGGAGGGGTCAGTTCAGCCAATATCTCTTGCAACAGGTCCTGGCCCTGCATCGGGTTGCCTCCAACTCTGCCATAGGGCGTTTGCATCATTATGGCCCCGAACGGCGCCGGCGCAAACGCGCCATGTTCAGCTCACCCCTGCCCCGGCACAATGCGTCCCGCCCGACAGTGGGCCCAGTCATCAACGATCAAAAGGAGAGAGAGATGCAGCACAGCAAACTGACCCGCCGCCGCTTCATGCTGGCTGGCGGCGCGGCGATGGGCGTTCTGGCGGCGCCCGCCGCCATCCAGGCCGCGCCGGTGCGAAAACGCGTGGCCGCGTTGGCCAACATCAGGGTCGGTGAGCCCGTCGCCTTCACCTACCCCGACGATGAGCCCGCCTTTCTCGTCGATCTGGGCCGTCCTCAACTCGGCGGGGCAGGGCCCAAGCGCTCCCTGGTGGCCTACAGCGCGCTGTGCCAGCACATGGGTTGCCCGGTCAACTTCGATGCCAGGACCGGTCATTTCGTCTGTCCCTGCCATGCCAGCCGCTTCGATCCGGCCAGAAACGGAGACGCCCTGGAAGGCCCCAGCACCCGTGGCCTGCCGCGCATCCACCTGCGCGTGGACGGTGATGCGGTCTATGCCGTGGGTGTCGCCGACGGCCTGGTCTATGGCCGCGCCTGCAATCACACCTGAGGGGGACGATGACATGACGGACGAGATGAAACAGATCGGAGCAGCCGGTATCGACACGGGCCGGCGCAACTTCCTCAAGCGCG
The DNA here is from genome assembly GCA_937925755.1 of uncultured Burkholderiales bacterium. Lineage (GTDB taxonomy): Bacteria > Pseudomonadota > Gammaproteobacteria > Burkholderiales > Thiobacillaceae > JANWZL01. The sequence goes on along the minus strand of CALAMX010000032.1, from coordinate 7,175 downwards.
GTGCGCTGGCTGGCGCGGCCACCGCGGGCACCCTGTCGTTACCTGGCGCTGCCCTGGCCAAGGGGCCGGGCGACTGCGTGGAGCTCCCACCCGAGAACGCCCAGACCTTCAACACCACCTGTCAGTACTGCATGGTGCAGTGCGGCTACAAGGTCAAGGTATGGGAGCGCGGCACCGGTCGTCACCCGACCGGTGCCTATACGGCGGCGCTCAGCGGCGAGTGGCTGTCGCCCTCCATGGTGGTGCCGGCGGAGACCGGCGGCAAGAAGGTGTTCATCGCCGTCTACCCGGACAAGGATTGCGTGGTCAACCACGGTGACCACTCGGTGCGCGGTGGCACCAACGCCCAGACCCTGTTCTCGAAAAACCTGCCCTCGGCGAAGAAACGCCTGACCCAGCCCATGATCCGCAAGGGCGGCAAGGGCAAGCCGCTCACGGCCGTGAGCTGGGACGAGGCCATCGCCTTCACCGCCGACAACCTCAACCGCATCAAGAAGGAACACGGCCCCGACGCCCTGGGCCTGATCTGGGGCGACTGGCTGTGGTCCCTGCCCACCCACGCCATCCTCAAGCTCTGGTTCGAGGCCATCGGCTCCTCCAGCCATGCCGGCAATGGCTGGTTCTTCGACGAGGAGAGTGCCGGCGTGTCGCATGCCCTGGGCTCCGGCACCCGGTCGTTTACCGAGGAGGACTTCGAGCAGACCGGGCTGCTGTTCACCGCCGGCACCAACCTCTGGGCCAACGGCACGGTCTGGTACAACCGCTTCTACATGAACAACGCCGGGGCGAAGCAGATCGTGGTGGACCCCCGGCGCACCGCCATGGCACGCCATGCCGAGGAGCGCGGCGGCCTGCACCTGATGATCCGCCCCGGCACCGACTTCGTGCTGGGCACCGCGCTGATCCAGGAAGTGCTGCGCCGCAATGCCTGGGACAAGCCTTTCGTCGACAAGTGGGTGAGCGGCTTCGACGTGCTGAAAAAGGTGGCGATGGAGGACCGCTACTCGCCGGAGAATGCCGCCCGCGTCACCGGCGTGCCGGCGGACAAAATCCGCGCCGCCGCCGATCTTCTGATCGCCAACCGTGGCAAGACCATGGTGCTGCACGAGAAGGGCATTCAGCACCAGATGGCGGCCTTCGAGAACCAGCATGCCTACACCTGTTTGGGGATCATCCTGGGCAACGTCGGCAAGCCTGGCGCCTGCGTCTCGCGCGCCGGCGGCCATCCCGGCGGCACCTGGGCCTGGCCCAAGGAGCCGGCCAGCCGCGAGCACAACCTGGACATCCTCAAGGGCCTGCGCGATGGCAAGATCCACGCCATGTGGGCCTTCGGTTCCAATGTCTACAAGCAGATCCCCGACCTCAACCGGCACAAGCCGCTGGTGGCCAAAACATTTTTCATCGTCCAGGACCGCATCGTCACCGAGATGAATGAGGACGCGGACGTGATCTTTCCCGCCGCCACCTGGGGCGAGACCGACACCATCCTCTCCAGCGTCACCCGCCGGGTGCGCCTGCAGCAGAAGTTCATGGACCCGCCCGGTGAGGCACGCCCCGACTGGTGGATCGTCGCCCAGGTGGCGCAGAAGATGGGCTACGCGGGCTTCGACTGGAAGGACGAGCGTGAATTATGGGATGAGATTCGCGCCAAAACGGCCGATATCCGCGACATCACGTGGGACATGCTGAAGCAGGCCGGTACCAATGGCGTGCGCTGGCCCTACGTCAACGGCAAAGCCCCGACCCGTCTCTATGGTGACGAGATGGAGGCGCTGCTGGGCAAGCGCTTCTTCACCAAGGACAACAAGGTCCACGTGGAGGAGATGGCCGTCGTGGGCAAGCTCGATCCCAAGCGCTACGAATGGTCCGGGGTCAATGCCGAATACCCCCTCATGGCCTTCGACTTCCGCCTGGACGAGCTGTGGAACACCGGCTACACCTACTGGGACAAGCCCACCGTCGCGAGCCGCACGCCCGATGCCTACCTGGAGATGAACACCGCGGACGCCGGCGCCCGCGGCATCCGTGACGGCGACTGGGTCGTGCTGAAGTCGAGATATGGCCAGTGCAAGGCCCGCGCCCGGGTGCACGACGGCGTGAGTCCGGGCAGCGTCGGCATGACGGCGCTCTTCCCCAAGGCGGGGCAGGAGTTCAACTATGTAACCGCCCCCGATGTGAGCCCGATCAACGGCAACTTCGACACCATGGTGGCGGTCGAGGTGCGCCGGGCCTGATCACGCGCGTCTTGGGCTTCCCTGTCGAAACCGGCCGCAAGGCCGGTTTTTCATCATCCCCGCTCAGGCCGCGTCCACCGCAACCCGCACGTGGGTGCGCTGCCCCGCCGTGCGTTGCCGGACCTATCGCTCGCAGCCGTTCCGCCCGCCAAGCACGAAGGCTACGGCGAGGCTGATCAACGTGTCGAGGAGGGAAGGCAGGTCGATATGTTGCGAATCGCCGCCACGCCCGTCATTGCCAGCCATAACGGCGGAAATAGAAGCCCTTCATGGCCTGGGTCAGTCCCATGTAGGCCAGCAGGATCAGGGGCAGGAACACAAAATACAGTGGCGGCAATGCTTGCAGCTTGAAGTAGTGTGCCAGCGGCCCCATCGGCAGAAAGATGCCGATGGCCATGATCACCGCCGTCATCACCAGCAGCGGCGTGGCGGCTCGGCTCTGGATGAACGGTATCTTCGCCGTGCGGATCATGTGCACGATGAGGGTCTGCGTGAGCAGGCCCTCGACGAACCAACCGGATTGGAACAGGGCCTGTTCGGCCACGGTATCGGCGCCGAACACGAACCACAGCATGGCAAAGGTGAGGATGTCGAACACCGAGCTGATCGGCCCAAAGAACAGCATGAAACGGCCGATGTCGGCCGGGTTCCAACGTTGCGGCGCGGCGAGCTGCTCGGCGTCCACGCGGTCGAAGGGAATGGCGACCTGGGAGATGTCGTAGAGCAGGTTCTGCACCAGGAGCTGCAGGGGCAACATGGGCAGAAAGGGCAGGAAGGCGCTGGCCGCCAGCACCGAGAAGACGTTGCCGAAGTTGGAGCTGGCGGTCATCTTGATGTACTTCAGCATGTTGGCGAAGGTGCGGCGGCCCTCCAGCACGCCCTCTTCCAACACCATCAGGCTCTTTTCCAGCAGGATCAGATCGGCCGCCTCCTTGGCGATGTCCACCGCCGAATCCACCGAGATGCCGATGTCGGCGGCGCGCAGGGCGGGTGCGTCGTTGATGCCGTCGCCCATGAAACCGACCACGTGGCCATTCGCGCGCAGGGCGCGGACGATGCGTTCCTTCTGTGCCGGGGTGAGGCGGGCGAATACATGATGGGTCTCGACGGCGCGGCTGAGCTGCGCCTCATCCAAGCGTTCCACATCGGTGCCCAGGAGGATGCCATCCGCTGCGATGCCCACCTCGCGGCAGATCTTGGCGGTGACCCGTTCGTTGTCGCCGGTCAGCACCTTGACCGCCACGCCGTGCTCGGCCAGCGCCTTGAGCGCCGGGGCCGCCGATTCCTTCGGCGGATCGAGGAAGGCCACGTAGCCGATCAAGGTCAGTTCCGACTCATCGGCCACGCCATAGGCCTCTTTGCTCGGCGGCACTTCCTTGGCGGCTACGGCCACCACGCGCAGGCCCTCTTCGTTCAGCTCGGCGGTGACCTGGCGGATGTGCGCCAGCAGTTCCGGCGTCAGCGGCTCGATGGCGTCTTCGTGGCGCACGCGCGAGCAGACGGCGAGGATTTCCTCGACCGCGCCTTTGCAGATCAACTCGTGGTGGTCTTCGCGCTCGCTCACCACCACCGACATGCGGCGGCGGTTGAAGTCGAACGGAATCTCATCGACCTTGCGGTAGTTTATCGCCGGATTGAGTTCCTGATGTACTTCGACGTGATCGAGCACGGCCACGTCCAGCAGGTTCTTGAGCCCCGTCTGGTAGTAGCTGTTGAGGTAGGCCATCTCCAGCACCTCGTCGGACTCCTCACCCCAGGCATCGATGTGACGGGCCAAGAAAATCTTGTCCTGCGTCAAGGTGCCGGTCTTGTCGGTGCACAGCACGTCCATGGCGCCAAAGTTCTGGATGGCATCCAGCCGCTTGACGATGACCTTCTTGCGCGACAGGAACACGGCGCCCTTGGCCAACGTCGAGGTGACGATCATCGGCAGCATCTCGGGCGTCAAGCCCACGGCGATGGAGAGCGCGAACAGCAGCGCCTCCAGCCAGTCGCCCTTGGTGAAGCCGTTGATGATGAACACCAGGGGCGCCATCACCAGCATGAAGCGGATCAACAGCCAGCTCACCTGGTTCACCCCGGCCTGGAACTGGGTGGGGACTTGGTCGGCGGCGGTGACACGCCCGGCCAGGGCACCGAAGTAGGTATGGTTGCCGGTGGCCAGCACCACCGCCGTGGCCGTGCCAGAGACCACGTTGGTGCCCATGAACAGGATGTTGTCGAGTTCCAGGGGGTTGCTGGCCTGCGGGTCGCGCTGCACGGCGAACTTCTCCACCGGCATGGATTCGCCGGTCATGGCGGCTTGGGCGACGAACAGGTCCTTGGCGGTGAGCACGCGGCAGTCAGCGGGGATCATGTCGCCCGCCGACAGCACGACCACGTCCCCCGGCACCAGTTCGCGCATGGGCAACTCCACCTGGCGCGCCGGCTTCACCGGTACAAGCGCGCCGTAATGGCGCTCGAACCCCGGTGCAGCCTCCTCGGAAACGTCGCGCCGCAGCACCGTGGCGTTGACGCTCACCATGGCCTTGAGCTTGTCCGCTGCCCGGTTGGACTTGCCCTCCTGCCAGAAGCGCAGCAGGGTGGACAGGGCCACCATGGCGCTGATGACGAGGGTGGCCTTGTGGTCCTCGGTCAGCCAGGAGAGCAGCGCCATCACCGTGAGCAGCAGGTTGAACGGGTTGGTATAGCAGCGCCACAGGTGGCCCCACCAGGGCAGCGGTTTTTCTTGCGCGATCTCGTTCGGACCGACGCGCGCCCGGAGTGCCTCGGCCTCGGTCTCGGTAAGACCATAGACGTGGCTGCCCAGACGCGCCAACAGGGCATCGTTTGCCTCCATGGCCGCCCGGCGTAGTTCCTGCGCCAGCTCGGATGGCACCTCCCGCGCCACCCCGGTGCGAACCATGATCTCCAGCAGGTGCAAGCGGCGGAAGTGGCGGGTGAAGCGCCGCGCGCGCAGGAAGCTAGCGAACAGTTCTTTAAGCCATGTGAAGTTCATTCTTGTTCTCCGAGGCGGCCTGCTCACACTGGTGAAGTGTGCTCAGGCAGCCTGCCGATATCCAGGGTCGGGCATAGTTTGCCAGGCTCTCGTGACAGCTAGGGCGTCACGGCAGGAACGGCACCGACAGCAGGCGCAGGCCGATGGAAAACCAACGCTCGCCGTTCCCGCCGCCAATTCGGTTCCCGTATGTCGCATCGAGCTGGACGCGATCCGGCACCAGCCAGTGACGCAGGCCGAGTTGGTGAAAAGGCTTGCCTTGGTTCTGGCCGAAGGTCTCGGCGATCAACCAGGTGTGTTCGGCAAGTTGGGCTTCGCTGCCCAGGCCCCAGGTCAGGCGGTTGCGCCGGGTTTCCCCCTCGCGCATCCAGCCCAGATTGACATGCACGACGACTACGTCGTCGCGGAACGAAAAGCTGGCCGGCACATAGGCATACCCGTCGTGGGTGCCGGTATGCGGGTGACGAACCGTGCCGGCCGCCAGGCCGATCCCCCAGCCATTGGCGTCCAGGGGCTTGAAGAGCGTCTTGCCTTGCAGCACGACATCCGTGCTCTGGGTGCGGCCATCCTCGCGGCTGCGCGCACCGCCCAGCGTCAGTTCCAGGTTGCCGGTGAAGTTGCAGGCTGGCAGGGCCCAGACTTCGGTGCTACCCGGGTTTCTCTTGATCCAGCTTTCGAGCTGGCACGCCTTGGCATCGACGATGCGGGCATCGTCTGTGATCATCGGCCGTGCCGCGTGGACTGGGTTGGTGGCCAGTAGCGCAGCACTCAGTAGTGCAGGCCGGAGTAGCGGGTAGGCCGCTTTGATACGGCCGGGTTGGCGAAAACGGGTCATGCGCACAGCCTTCTCCTCTCGGATCGAGGCGAAGCCCTATCGCGTGCACTGCTCATCGTGTGGCGCCGTCGCCGATGTACATGACGAGCCCGCTGGCCGCTGGCGGCAAGCGATGTTCGCAGCAGATCACCAAAAGACGATCAGCCCGTCAGTAGTGTGGGAGGGGGTATGACGTGCAGCGGTAGCTGCGACGTAATGGCCGCCTCTCGCGTTCGGCGAGATAGCGGCAGGGAGGGCCTGCGCGTTATCTCGCCGAGGGGACGCTGGTCATTGGAACCGGCTGACTCCTGTCACTCGAACAAGTGCCACTTGGGAACTCCGCAGTTGATAAAAACGGGAAATGTTACACCTACGGATTAAGTGGGTGTCTCATATATATTGTGTTTATCTATTAGTGGAAGCACCGCACGAGCTTCGAAGACCGGCCGCACACGCCGCATCGGCTGCGGACCACCCTGACCGCGGCGCAGGAGATCATCGCGGTGGAACTGCGCAAGACTCTGTTGCTGTCGCTGGACGATCTGCTGGCGGTCATGCGCGAGTTCGTCAACCCGCAGGTCTCGCGCTCGGGGCTGGATCGCTGCCTGCCCCGCCACGGAGTGAGAGCTTAACCTGCGCAGGAGCGACGAGAGTCGCGACCAACACGGTAGGCGAGGTATCACGTAGGAGCGACGACAGTCGCGACCACCGCGGCGGGCGGTGCGGCACGTAGGACCGACGAAAGTCGTGACCAACAACGACCAACAACGACCAACGGGGTGTATCTCACGACATGTCGCGACTCTCGTCGCTCCTACCGGAAGCGCCAGCGCGGCAAGCATGTCGCGGCTTTCGCCGCTCCTACACCTGCCGCGCCGATCTCGTAGGAGCGATCTGTAGGAGCGACCTGTAGGAGCGACCTGTAGGAGCGACGAAAGTCGCGTCCAACACGGGGTGGTGCGATTGAGTCCCTAAACTGCTGTAAATCGGGTGGGCAGGTAGCCACCGCTTCGATTCGGTAAATTGACGTTGTGAGACGATCGATAACCGAAGGAGAAGAAGCGATGGCTGGGTATGAGGTTAGCGTAGGAACGGAGTTGCTGCCAGGGCTTTTGAACGGGCCGGATGG
>CALAMX010000031.1 GCA_937925755.1 uncultured Burkholderiales bacterium | reverse complement strand
GCCGCTTCGCGGCTTAACATGCGCTGCGCGCATGTTAGCCTGCGCCGAAACTTCGTTTTCGGATGCTCGCCTATCTGCTTGATATGGTCTCGCATCCTGCGCTCCGGGCGCCTTGCCCTTCGCCCGCTCGTGACGATTTCTTCAGCGTTTCTTTAGGGGAAGGCGCGCGGTGCTCGGGTATGCCCGGCAGTGCGCCTAAGGTTTCAGATAGACAAACCCTTCTTTGGCCTGCAGCCGGCCGATCTCCGCGACGCCGGAGGGCACCACGGTGGCGTCCATGATGACCGCCTTCTCGTCCAGTTTTCGCCCCATCAGGGTGTTGCGGCAAACGCGGAAATCGACCCCTTTGTCTTTCAGACCAGCGACCTGGGGCTGGTAGGGCTCGCCTTTCTCGTCCTTGGCGTCGTTGAGCAAGAAATCGATGCCTTTGCCGTGAGTCACCACGACGATCTTGGCCTCGGGATTGGCCGTGATGTGGTTTTGCACGTTGCGTAGGGCCGTGCGGGCGACGGCCGAGTCGTTGATGTGATAGACCACCTTTTCCTGTTTGCTGTCGGCGGCCGGGCCGGCCGTAGCGCAGCCGGCGAGTCCGAGAACCAGAACGGTGGCGATGATTGCATTGCGGATCATGTCGTCCCTCCGATGAAGATCAATGGTCAAAAACAGCTCGTGGCGTCGCCGGTTTGCATGCGACTTCATAGAGAGACGTGACGATGGCACGTTTTATTCCATGGGTATATTTACTCCCATGGACCGAGGCGTGGGATGGAATAATGCTGCCGTCGGCCGCGTCTATACAACGAGGCATACCCTGGAGGATGACACCCGTGCGCCCTGCTTTGTCTGGGCTCTGGCCCAACCGGCTCTGCCGTCAGATCGAGACCCTGCGCCCGCGGTTGTACCGCATGGCCTATGCCTGGTGTCACGATGCCGATCTTGCCGAGGATCTCACCCAGGAGGCCATCACCAAGGCCCTGGCCCGCTGTGGTCAGCTACGCGAGATCGAGTCCCTCGGGGCGTGGCTATTCGCCATACTTAACAATTGCTGGCGCGATCATCTGCGAACGCGGCAGGAACTCAGCGACATCGATGAACTTGACGACGTCGTTCTCGACCTCGCTCCCGGTCCGGAAGGGCTTTACGAGTCGCGCCAGACCACCGACCGCGTGCGCGCAGCCGTCGCCAGCCTACCCATCGCCCAACGCCAGGTCATCACCCTGGTGGATCTGGAGGAATACAGCTACGCCGAGGTGGCGCGCATTTTGGATGTTCCCGTGGGCACGGTCATGAGCCGCCTGTCACGCGCGCGCCAGGCATTGCGGGAACGGCTCTTGGCGCAGGAGACGGGCGGCCGGCTTGGCCAGTTGCGGAGGGTCAAATGAACGAACCGATCTCACATGAACTTCTGGGCGCCTACGTCGATGGGGAGCTGGCCTCGGCCGAGCGTGAGCATCTGCTGTGGCTGATGCAGCAGGATCCCGCGATCAAGGCGTCGGTCTGTGAGCTGCGCACGCTCAAGGAGATGCTCCGCACCAGTTACCCGATCACGCAACCCCACGCCCAAGGCCGTCTGCGGCTGCAGACACGGGCAGGACTGCGCCAGGCCTGGGTCGCCGGCCTGATCCTCGCTGGTGGCCTGGGGCTGGGCTGGATCGCCAACGACCATTTTCACCGCCTGTCTGTGCCTGCGCGGATCGAAGGGCTACCGGCCGGTTTGCAGCCCGTGTCGCTCAACCGACGGGCAGACCCCGACAAGCTGGTGCTGCACGTCGACAGCGGCGAGACCGCGGTCATCGACCGCGCCCTGACGCTGGCCGAGCAACTGGCGGCGCAAAGCGCAGGTCGTCGCCAGGTGGAGATCGTGGTACACAGCGCCGGTCTGGACATGTTGCGTGCGGACGTCACCCCCTATCGCGAGCGCATCCACCGTCTGGCCCGCCGCCATGCCAACCTTTCCTTCGTCGCCTGTGGCAACACCATCGCCCGGCTGCAGCGCGAGGGCAAGACCGTAGTCCTGTTGCCGGAGACCAAACAGGTCGATTCTGCCGTGGGCGAGATCGTACACCGCCTGCAGCAGGGCTGGATCTACATCAAGGTCTGAGCGGCCGTTGACGAGCGACGCGACGATCCGCGGATACGCCGCTGGCGGCTTGACCCGGATCCACCGGCGGTGCAGCTTTTTCCCGCGCCTGCCGATATAGTAATGCTTCTTGGGAACCTCAGCAGGAGGGCCTATGCTGGAGATCGGTCTCTATGGCCTTGGGCGCATGGGCGGCAACATGGCCCGACGTCTGTCACGCGGCGGCATACGGGTGCGCGCCTACAACCGCAGCTTTGAAGTGGCCGAACGCATCGCGGCGGAAGAGGCGAACGTCGAGGCCTGCACCAGTTTGCAGGATATGGTGCAAGGGCTCGCCGCGCCGCGTGTGGTCTGGTTGATGCTCCCGGCCGGAGAGCCCACGCAACAGGCCATCGATGCCGTCGCCGACCTGCTCGGCGCGGGTGACCTCCTCATCGATGGGGCGAACGGTTACTACAAGGACGCCCAGCGGCGCGCGCAAGCGCTTGCAGCCCGCGGTATCGACTTTGTCGACGTCGGCGTCTCGGGGGGGGTCTGGGGACTTGAGAACGGCTACTGCCTGATGGCTGGGGGTCGGAGCGAGGCGGTCGCACGGCTCGCCCCCTACCTGCGCATCCTGGCCCCGGCGCCCGACCGTGGGTGGCTCCACGCCGGCCCCTCTGGCGCCGGGCAGTTCGTCAAGATGATCCACAACGGCATCGAGTACGGCATGATGCAGGCCCTCGCCGAGGGCTTCGCGCTCATGCGCGCCAAGCAGGAGTTCGGCCTCGACCTGGCGGCCATTGCCGAGCTGTGGCGACACGGCTCGGTCGTGCGTTCCTGGCTTTTGGACCTCACCGCCGATTTTCTGCGCGAGGACCAGACGCTGGAGGCGATCGCGCCTTTGGTTGCCGACTCTGGCGAGGGTCGTTGGACTGCCCTGGAGGCAGTGGAACAGGGCATGCCCGCGCCAGTGATGTCACTCGCGCTGATGATGCGTTTTGCCAGTCAGGGCCGCAGCGACTACGCCAACCGGTTGCTCGCCATGATGCGCAAAGGCTTCGGCGGGCACGCCGTCCAGGTGGGGCCGAAGGCCGCTGGTGAGGGGCAGGGATGACAGGGAAGGCTTACGCGTCAACCAAGGGGGGCGACCATGATTGATCAGGAAATGCCTCTGCCGCCCTGCAATTTCGTCATCTTCGGTGCTACGGGCAACCTCTCCACCACCAAGCTGCTGCCGGCCCTATTCCGCTTGGATCAGGCCGGTCGCCTGCCCGAGGCGATCAATTTCATCGCCTTCGCCCGACGCGAATGGGACGACGCTGCCTGGCGCGCCTATGTCAAGGAGGTGCTGGCTGGCCGGGTCAAGGCCGACGGCGAGGCACTGGAGCGCTTCGTCCAGCGTTTCGATTACCTGCGCGGCGAGCTGCACGACCCGGAGTCCTACGCCCGCCTCAAGACCCTGTTGGGCAAGCCAAAACTGGGGGCCTGCTCCAACATCGTGTTTTACCTGGCGATCAAGCCCAATGACTTCCCGCCGGTGATCAAGAATCTGGATGCGGTAGGACTGTCGAAGCCGCGCGGTCTGCACCGCATCGTCGTGGAGAAGCCCTTCGGCGAGGATCTCGAGTCGGCGAAGGTGCTCAACGAGCTGCTGCACCGCTATTTCGAAGAGGACCAGATCTTCCGCATCGATCACTACATGGGCAAGGAGACGGTGCAAAACCTCTTGGTCTTCCGCTTCGCCAACACCCTGATCGAACCCCTGTGGAACCGCAATTTCATCGATCACGTGCAGATCACCGTGGCCGAGGAAGTCGGCATCGAGAAGCGCGCCGATTATTACGACAAGGCCGGTGCCATGCGCGACATGCTGCAGAACCACCTGATGCAGCTGCTGACCCTGGTGGCGATGGAGCCACCACCGGCCTTGGAGGCCGACGCTTTGCGCGATGAGAAGGTCAAGGTGTTGCGTTCCATCCGCCCCATCTCCAAGCGCGCCGTGCACGCCCACGCCTTCCGCGCCCAGTACAAGGCCGGTCAGGTGCGCGGTGAGCAGGTGCCGGGTTACCAGGACGAGGCTGGGGTGGAGCCCAACTCCATCACCGAGACCTATGTGGCCGCCAAGTTCTACATCGACAACTGGCGCTGGCGCGGCGTACCCTTTTACCTACGCACCGGCAAGCGGCTGAAGGAACAGCTCTCCATGATCGCCATTCGGCTCAGACACCCGCCGCAGCAGCTCTTCCGCGAGACGCCGCTAGAGACCCTGGAGCCCAACTGGATCATTCTCTCCATACAGCCCAACGAGTGCATGCACATGGAGCTGCACGCCAAACAGCCGGGTCTGGGGATGGACACAAGGGTGGTCAAGCTCAACGCCAGCTATCGCAACCCCGAGGAGCAACCCCTCGATGCCTACGAGGCCTTGTTACTCGACGTGATCGAAGGGGATCGTACGCTGTTCATCCGCTTCGACGAGGTGGAATGGGCCTGGCGCGTGGTCGATCCGATCCTGAAATACTGGGCCAGCGAGCGGGAATTCATCCACACCTACCCGGCCGGTACCTGGGGGCCATACGAGTCCAACCGGCTGTTCGACGCGGAGGACACCGAATGGCGCAATCACGTCTAATCTAGCGTGCAGGCTCGGCCGTCCCGTGCGCGGACCCTCTTACCCCACCTGCTGAAGGCGTGGTGCGGCCTGTTTGGTCGGCGCATCCCTCGTCCTGAGAAAAGACTGAGGCGTCTGCTGCACACCCCCGTTGAGAGGCGCCCTAAAGCGCGGCGGTCAAGTGGGTGTTTTCCGTGGCTACGCCCTAGGGATGTCACGTAGGGTGAAATGAAAGCGCATCCTCTCCCCCACCTGACGCTCCACCTAGATGAGGTCGCCCAGCAGCCTCAGGAAGGGCGCCATCCAGAATCCTTGAACCTAAAAGCCGCAGTTGACCGCTTTTTTGTGTTGCAACGTCATGAATCCATTGAAGGATGTGGTCTCGATACGACTCACCCGCAGGGTGAACCCGCAACAACCCGCTTTGTGGGCCTTCGGCCCATCCCTCGCTGCGCTCGGGACCCGCACTGCGTGCTGTCCTGCGCCCTGCGGGCTTATGCGGCCCAAGCGGGTGCTTGGCTTTGTGTCTGCGACGAAACTCGCCCGGTCGTGTGGAAAGTCTACCGGGCTCATTTTGTCTGCGACGAAACTCGCCCGGTCTTTTGGTGAGTATACCAGGCTCGTTTTCGCTCCCCCTTGCAGGGGGGGCGCCCCGCAGCGTCGGCCGAGGGGCCCCGCGCAAGCGGGGATCGGCCAGCGCAGGGGATGCCGGCGACCGCGGGTGGGGCGCCAGCATCCCGCGACGGGGTCGCATCCCCAGAAGGGGCCCCTGCTTCGCCCGTCGCGGTCGCCCTGCGGCGTCGTCGTGTCAAGCCAGACACCCGCTTGAACCGCCCTTCGGGCCCGTTCAACTGCGGTTTTTAGGTTCAAGGGTCGGCATTCTATCAGCCCATCCGGGTAAATTGAGGCAAAATCCCGGCATGGAGGTCCTCGACGAGTTCAATCTGCATCAGAGACTGGCGCAGTCCGCCGGCGTGAGCTTGGTACTGTTCACGAGCCCCACCTGCGGCACTTGTCGCCACGTCGAGCAGCGCTTGCCTCAAGCCGTTCCGCCCGGGACTCGGCTCTACCGGGTCGATGTGCAACAGGCGCAGGCCCTCGCCCGTGCCTATGACGTCTTCCACCTGCCGGCCCTGTTTTTGTTTCGTGACGGGCGCTACCACGCGCGGCTCGATTGCGAGCTGACCCCCACCGCATTGCAGGCCACCATCGAACGGGCCCTGGCCGCGCCGGCACAGGAGGAGCCCTAGTGGGTGAGGGGTGAGGCATGAGGCGTGTGGGGTGGCACTTGGATGCCGCGGGCTGGGTGCAGGGGATCGAACACATCCCCTCGCCCAATTGCGACGCGCGTCCCGCCGGCGAGGCGATCCGCCTGGTCGTGATCCACGCCATCAGCCTGCCGCCGGGCGAGTTCGGCGGCCC
>CALAMX010000030.1 GCA_937925755.1 uncultured Burkholderiales bacterium | reverse complement strand
AATCCGCTCGCCCCAAACGCTGCGCCAGACGATCGAACGGCAAGCGCCGGGAAGCTCACTGCCGCTCAAGGTGCGCCGCGACGGCCAGGAGTTGGAGATCGTGGCGCGTTTTCCGCCCGCCCGGTGACGACGACTGGCCTCACTCGTAGCCTGGCCAGAGGGCTGGCCGTCGTCCTGCTGACCTTCGCCCTAGCGGCCAGCGCTCAGCCCCCGCACCTGGAACTCGATGTACGGCTCGACCCCGAGTCGCGCAGACTCGTCGCGCGCGCCCTGCTGAGCGGCGTGGCGGGGCCGCTGCGCTTCCAGCTCGAACCGAACTTGCGCATCACTCGGCTCGTCCTGGATGGAAAGACCCTGCCGCCGCCGGCCTCTGGAGCGCCGGTCAGACTGTCTGCGGGCGGTCGCCTCACCGTGGAATACAGTGGGCATCTCGCCCCCCTGCCCGAGGCCGACCACCGCCAAGTGCAGGGAAGGCTACCGCCTATGGCGAGCCCCTTGGGCAGTTTCCTACCGGCCGGCACCGGCTGGTATCCGGACCCTGGTGTACCCTTTACCTACCGGGTACACCTCACCCTGCCCAAGGGCCAGAAGGGGCTGGTGCCCGGCAACCGACTGCGCGAGGCGGAGGATGCCAGGGGCTATCGGGTGGAATTCGAGTTCCCCCACCCGGCCGAGGGCATAGACCTGATGGCCGGACCTTACACTGTGAGTGAGCGCGTACTCAGGCTACAAGACGGCAAACGCGTACGTATCCGCACCTGGTTCCACCCCGAGCTCGCCGACCTCGCCGCCAACTACCTGGCCGACTCGGCCCGTTATCTCGAGCGCTACAGCCATCTGATCGGCCCCTATCCCTTCGACGACTTCGGCGTGGTCGCGAGCCCCCTGCCCACCGGCTTCGGTATGCCCAGCCTCACCTATCTGGGGCGCGAGGTCCTGCGCCTGCCCTTCATCCGCACGAGTTCGCTCGGGCACGAGGTGCTGCACAACTGGTGGGGCAACGGCGTCTATCCGGACTGGGCGCGCGGCAATTGGTCGGAGGGGCTGACCACCTTCCTCGCCGATTACGCCTACAAGGAGGACGAAGGCGAGGCGGCGGCGCGGCAGATGCGCCTGGCCTGGCTACGCGACCTCGCTGCCGTACCCGAGGCCGAGGACCGGCCGCTCACCCGCTTCACCGCGCGCACGCACGGCATCGACTCGGTCATCGGCTACGCCAAGGCGGCCATGGTCTTTCTGATGCTGCGCGATGAGATCGGGCGCGAGGCCTTCGAGCGTGGCCTCAGGCTGATCTGGGCGCGGTATCGCTTCCGTACGGCCGGCTGGGACGAGCTGGAACGGGCCTGGGCGGAGGCCACCGGGCGCGATCTCTCGGCCTTCTTCAAGCAGTGGGTCGAGCGCGCCGGCGCGCCCCGCTTGCGTTTGGAGGCGGCCGAACAGGTAGGCGGGCGGCTCAAGCTCACCTTCGCGCAGGAGGGCGAACCCTATACGCTGAAGGTGCCGATCGCCCTGCGTGTCTATCCAGACCGCATCGAGCAGCGCATCATTGTTCTCGATGCCGCCCGCGCCACACTGAGCCTGCCGGTCAACGGGCTGGTGCAGGCGGTGGAGCTGGACCCCGATTTCCGGCTGTGGCGCCGTCTCGACCCCGTGGTGCTGCCCCCCATCTTGCGCGAGGTGTTCATCGCCCCGCGAACGGGGCTCCTGCTGGCCGACGAGGAGACCGCCTGGCAAGCGGCGGCACGCCTGCTTGCCGGCCGAGTGCTGGACTACGCCCCGCAAGCGATCTCGCCACATGAGACGCCGCCCGCCGATTTGCCCCTATTGATCCTGGGCAGCCCAGCCGCGGTCGAACGCACACGGATCCGACTGGGTTTTCCCAAGCCGCCAGCAGGCTTGCAGGGGCAGGGTACGGCCCAGGTCTGGGCTGGGCGGGATGCGAGTGGCCGGCCCTACGTCGTCGTGCGTGCCGACAGCGCCGAGGCCCTGGCTGCATTGCAGCGCGCCCTGCCGCACCATGGCCGACAGAGCTGGCTCGTCTTCGAGGCCGATCGGGTGCGCGACAAGGGCACCTGGCCGGCGCGGGCAGAGCGCGTCCCCGTCACCCAGCGCGGCTTAGCCGACCGTTCATAGTCGGTGGCCGGCAGGGCTTCAAGCGAGCAATGTAGCCTGCGTTTGGCGTCCGGCTAGACCAGGCACTCGCCCACCAGCTCGACCTCGCCCGTCTCGTCCACGCTCTCGATACGCACATCATAACCCCACAGCCGCGCCACATGCCGTAGCATCTCGGGTGTGCTGTCACCCAGCGGGCGGCGGTTGTGCATGAAGTGGCGCAGGGTGAGTGAACGGTCGCCGTAGAGGTCGACGTTCCAGACCTGGATGTTGGGTTCGCGGTTACCCAGGTTGTACTGGTCGGCCAAGAACTGACGGATCACCCGGTAGCCGGCGTCGTCGTGGATGGCGGCGATCTCGAGCTGGTCCTTTGCATCGTCGTCGAGCACGGCGAAGAGCCTGAGCTCGCGGATCAGGTGCGGCGAGAGATACTGGGCGATGAAGCTCTCGTCCTTGAAGTTGCGCATGGCGAAGTCCAGGGTCTTCACCCAGTCGGTGCCGGCGATGTCGGGGAACCAGCGGTGGTCCTCGTCGGTGGGCGCCTCGCAGATGCGGCGGAGGTCGCGGAACATCGCAAAGCCCAGGGCATAGGGGTTGATGCCGCTATAAGCGCGGCTGTAGTAGGGCGGCTGGTAGACGACGTTGGTGTGCGATTGCAGGAATTCGAGCATGAAGCCGTCGGTGAGCCGGCCCTCTTCATAAAGGTGGTTGAGCAGGGTGTAATGCCAGAAGGTGGCCCAGCCCTCGTTCATCACCTGGGTCTGCCGCTGCGGGTAGAAGTACTGCGCAATCTTGCGCACGATGCGCACGATCTCGCGCTGCCAAGACTCCAGGCGCGGGGCGTTCTTCTCGATGAAGTAGAGCAGGTTCTCCTGCGGCTCGGGCGGAAAACGCTCTTCCTGCCTTGCCTTGGCCGCCGCCTCCTTGGGCGGCAGCGTGCGCCATAGCAGGTTGACCTGGGACTGCAGATAGGCCTCGCGGCTGCGCTGCCGTGCCTTCTCCTTGGCCATGGACAGCTTGGCCGGGCGTTTGTAGCGATCCACCCCGTAGTTCATCAGCGCATGGCAGGAGTCGAGGATCTCCTCGACGGCCTCCTCACCATAGCGCTCCTCGCACTCGGCAACGAAGTTGCGGGCGAAGACCAGATAGTCGAGGATGCCCTCGGCGTCGGTCCAGGTACGGAAGAGGTAGTTGCCCTTGAAGAAGGAGTTGTGGCCATAGCAGGCGTGGGCGATGACCAGCGCCTGCATGGTCATGGTGTTCTCCTCCATCAGGTAGGCGATGCAGGGGTTGGAGTTGATGACGATCTCGTAGGCGAGCCCCATCTGGCCGCGCTTGTAGCTCTTTTGCGTGGCCATGAACTGCTTGCCGAAGGACCAGTGGTGATAGCCCACCGGCATGCCAACCGAGGAGTAGGCGTCGATCATCTGCTCGGAGGTGATGACCTCGATCTGGTTGGGGTAGGTGTCGAGCCCGTAATGCGCCGCCACCCGCGCGATCTCCTGGTCGTACAGGCGCAGCAGGTCGAAGGTCCATTCCGAACCCTCGGACAGATACCGGCGGCGCATGACCGGGCCGGTCGTGGCCGGTGCGGGGGTGTTCTCTGACGCTTGCGGTTTTTGCGGCTCGCTGCTCATGCGCTCGCCTTCCTCCTGAACAGCTCACGGAACACGGGATAGATGTCCTCCAGGCCGAGGATGCGCTGCATCGCGAAGTTGCGGTTGACCGCCTTCACGTACTCGTATTGGTGCCAGAGACTCTGCGGGTGCTCGGCCTGGATCTCGACATAGGCGTAGTACTGCACGAGCGGCAGGATGTCGTTGATGAGCAGCTCGCGGCAGCGCGGCGAGTCGTCCTCCCAGTTGTCGCCGTCGGAGGCCTGGGCGACGTAGATGTTCCAGGCCGCACTGGGATAACGCGTACGGATGATTTCACGCATCAGCTCGAGGGCGCTGGAGACCACTGTGCCGCCGGTCTCGCGCGAAGTGAAGAAGTCGTCCTCGTCCACCTCCTTGGCCACCGTATGGTGGCGGATGAACACCAAATCGATCTTCTCGTAGCTCTTGGTGAGGAAGAGATAGAGGAGCATGAAGAAGCGCTTGGCGATGTCCTTGCGCTCCTCGTCCATGGAGCCGGAGACGTCCATCACGCAGAACATCACCGCCCGGCTGGTGGGCTGTGGCTGGTCGATGCGGTGGGCATATCGGAGGTCCCAGGTGTCGAGAAAGGGCACCGCCGCCACGCGGGCCTCGAGGGCAGCAATCTCCTCGCGCAGCCGATCGGCCTCGGCGCTCGCGCCCTCGCCTTTCGCCTCCAGCTCGGCTAGGGCAGCCTCCACCTCGGCCAGCCGCTCGCGCGGCCCCGCCGCCATCGCCAGGCGCCGGCCGATCGCCTGCTTCATGGAGCGCACCACATGCAGGTTGGCCGGGTTACCCTGGCTGACGAAGCCGGCGCGGACCTTCTTCACCTCGGGCGTGGCGGTCAACTGCTTCTTCACCAGGTCCGGCAGGGCCAGGTCCTCGAAGAAGTAGTTCATGAACTCTTCCTTGGTGAGTTCGAAGACGAACTCGTCCATGCCCTCG
This sequence comes from uncultured Burkholderiales bacterium, assembly GCA_937925755.1. Lineage (GTDB taxonomy): Bacteria > Pseudomonadota > Gammaproteobacteria > Burkholderiales > Thiobacillaceae > JANWZL01. The sequence goes on along the minus strand of CALAMX010000030.1, from coordinate 2,972 downwards.
CCCTCGGGCGAGCCGCCCCGTCCGCCCTGCCCGGCCCCACCCTTGGGCCGGTCGATGCGGTCGCCGGTGACGAACTCTTTGTTGCCCGGATGCACGATCACGCGCCGCCCACCCGGCCCGTGCTGGAAGACCGGCTCGGAGAGGTCCTTGGCCGGGATGGAGATCCTCTCGCCGCGCTCCAGGTCCGCTACCTTGCGCCCGGACACCGCCTCGGCCACCGCACGGCGGATCTGCTGCTTGTAGCGGCGCAGGAAGCGCTGGCGGTTCACCGCACTGCGGTTCTTGCCCGAGAGACGGCGGTCGACGAAGGAACTCACGCGTTCATCTCCTCAGGAGGTCTTCCGGGCGCGCAAGTACCACTCGGCGAGCAGGCGCACCTGCTTCTCTGTATAGCCCTTGGCCACCATGCGCGCGACGAATTCCTGGTGTTTTTTCTGCTCCTCGCTGGATGCCTTGGCGTTGAAGGAGATCACCGGCAGCAGGTCCTCGGTGTTGGAGAACATGCGTTTCTCGATCACCGTCCTCAGCTTCTCGTAGCTGGTCCAGGCCGGATTCTTGCCATGGTTGGCGGCGCGCGCCCGCAGCACGAAGTTCACCACCTCGTGGCGGAAGTCCTTGGGGTTGGCGATGCCCGCGGGCTTCTCGATCTTTTCCAGCTCGGCGTTGAGCTGAGCGCGGTCGAGGATTTCGCCGGTGTCGGGGTCGCGGTACTCCTGGTCCTGGATCCACATGTCGGCATAGGTCACATAGCGGTCGAAGATGTTCTGGCCGTATTCCGAATAGGACTCCAGATAGGCCGTCTGCAATTCTTTCTCTATGAATTCGACATAGCGCGGGGCAAGGTACTCCTTGATGAAGGCGATGTAGCGTTGCTCCACCTCGGGTGGGAATTGCTCCTGCTCGATCTGCTGCTCCAGCACGTAGAGCAGGTGCACCGGGTTGGCGGCGACCTCGCTGTGGTCGAAGTTGAACACCTTGGACAGGATCTTGAAGGCAAAGCGCGTGGAGATCCCCGTCATGCCCTCGTCGACCCCGGCGAAGTCGCGGTACTCCTGGTAGCTCTTGGCCTTCGGGTCGGTGTCCTTCAGGTTCTCGCCATCATAGATGCGCATCTTCGAGTAAATGCTGGAGTTCTCCGGCTCCTTGAGCCGTGTGAGCACCGAGAACTGCGCCAGCATCTCCAGGGTACCCGGGGCACAAGGTGCGTCGGCCAGGGAGCTATTGCGGAGCAGCTTCTGGTAGATCTTCACCTCCTCAGACACGCGCAGGCAGTAGGGCACCTTGACGATATAGATGCGGTCGAGGAAGGCCTCGTTGTTTTTGTTGTTCTTGAAGGCCTGCCACTCCGATTCGTTCGAGTGGGCGAGGATGATGCCGTCGAAGGGGATGGCTCCGAAGCCCTCGGTGCCTTTGTAATTGCCCTCCTGAGTGGCGGTGAGCAGGGGGTGCAGCACCTTGATCGGCGCCTTGAACATCTCGACGAACTCGAGCAGTCCCTGGTTGGCCAGGCACAAACCGCCGGAGTAGCTGTAGGCGTCGGGGTCGTCCTGGGAATACTTCTCCAGCTTGCGGATGTCCACCTTGCCCACCAGCGAGGAGATGTCCTGGTTGTTCTCGTCGCCCGGCTCGGTCTTGGCGATGCCCACCTGGCCGAGCACCGAGGGCCAGCGCTTAACGACGCGGAACTTGGTGATGTCGCCGTTGTACTCGTGCAGCCGCTTCACCGCCCAGGGCGACAAGACCTTGCCCAGGTAGCGCCGCGGGATGCCGTACTCCTGCTCCAGGATCTCGCCGTCCTCATCGGCGGAGAACAGGGCGAGCGGCGAGTCGTTCACCGGCGAGCCCTTGAGGGCATAGAACGGGGCACGCTCCATCAGGTGCTTGAGCTTTTCGGCCAGCGACGATTTGCCGCCGCCCACCGGCCCCAGCAGGTAGAGGATCTGCTTCTTTTCCTCCAACCCCTGCGCGGCATGGCGGAAGTAGGAGACGATCTGTTCGATGGTCTCCTCCATGCCATAGAAGTCCTTGAAGGCCGGATAGATCTTGATCACCTTGTTGGAGAAGATGCGCGACAGGCGCGGGTCTTTGCGGGTGTCCACCAGCTCCGGCTCGCCGATGGCCGCTAGCATGCGTTCCGCCGCCGTGGCATAGGCCATGCGGTCTTTCTTGCACAGCGCGAGGTATTCCTCCAGGCTGTATTCCTCCTCCTCGCGGCGGTAGCGGGCGATGTATTGGTTGAACAAACTCATGATCACCTCTCGTTGTCACGGACTACAACGCAACCCGGACCGATCCCCGACCGGCGACACTGCCTCGATGCCGCTCGGGCATGCCAGGTGTCGCGGGAGTGGCTATCAGACCAGCAACACCCATGCCATGTTCAAGTCGGGTGTAAACCAATGCTTTGACACCCGTGCCACGCTTTGGTGCCGTGTCGTTTGAAGAGACAGACAACCCGCGCGCCGGACTCCGGCACCCGTGCGCACCACAACGGTGCCAATCACACCCCCATCAAACACTATAACGGCGTTTGTCTGGCGCACTGGAGGGGGGACATGCTGGACGCGCCTCTAAGCGCCCATGCGGCTTATTTTCCTTCGCCCGCGGGTGCGTCCGATCGTAACCAACAAGCCGCAGGCTTGTTGCGGCGTAGGCTAACGTGTGCGTAGCGAACGTTAAGCGAGGCGAAGCCGAGCGGCCGGAGCCAAAACGCAGTTTCGGCGAAGGCTAACCTGCCATGAGGCAGGTTAAGCGAGGCGAAGCCGAGCGGCCGGAGCCACAATCCGCCCGTTATTTCTTCTTCGCCCGCGGGTGGGCCCGATCGTAAACTTGGGCCAGATGCTGGAAATCCAAATGTGTATACACCTGCGTGGTGGACAGGCTGGCGTGGCCGAGCATCTCCTGCACCGCGCGCAGATCGCCGGAGGACTGCAGCACGTGCGAGGCGAAGGAGTGACGCAGGGCGTGCGGGT
>CALAMX010000029.1 GCA_937925755.1 uncultured Burkholderiales bacterium | reverse complement strand
ACTGATGCCGGAGATCGACCGCCAGGCCTTGCCTGATGTCATCCTACCCATGCCGCTGCACCCCAGACGGCTGGGTGAGCGCGGCTTCAATCAGGCGGTGGAGATCGGCCGGCGACTGTCGCGGCGTTTGCACATCCCATTGCTGCTGGCGGCCTGCAGCCGAATACGTGACACGCCCTCGCAAGTGGGCCTCGATCACGACGCGCGGCGGCGCAATATCCGCGGGGCCTTTGCCTGCACGACCAGCCTACGAGGCTTGCATATCGCCCTGCTCGACGACGTCATGACCAGCGGGGCGAGCCTCGACGAGCTGGCCCGCGCAGCGCGCAAGGCGGGTGCCGCCAAGGTCGAGGCCTGGGTCGTGGCGCGAACCCTGCGCGATTGATCGATTCCTGCCTCAATCCGTTGAACTCTCGGCGGACTCCTGGCTGCGAGCACCGCGGCCGTGCGAACCCTTAAGGTGCGCGCGATCCCTATTTGGCCGGCAAACGGGGCTCATCCCGCCGCACGCCCTTCCGGCGCCTTGCCCTCGACTGCCCACTCCGATCTTGTCTGGCAAGTGCCCGCTTGGCTCAAGCCAGCTCCTCGATATCGAAGATGCGCCGGTGCTCGCGAATGGCGTACCGATCGGTCATGCCGGCGATGTAATCGCACACCGTGCGGTGTAACCCATCCTGCGCCCGCTGTTGGTATTCCGGCGGCAGCAACCGTGGCTCGGCCACGAAGGCCTCGAACAGCTCGCGCACCACCCGTCGCGCCTTCTCGCTCATACGCACCACCCGGTAGTGGCGGTAGAGGTTTTGCAATAGAAACTGTTTGAGTTGGAGATGTTCGGCCTGGATGCGCTCGCTGAAGCCGGCCAGCGGTGGGCAGCGACGCACATCCTCGAGGCTCGTCGGCCGGTGTTCGTCCAGACGGCGGCGGGTCTCGGCCAACAAGTCCACCACCAGCGTGTTGATCATGCGACGCACGGTCTCGTGGATCAAGCGTCGGTCGTTGAGCTTGGGATACAAACGCCGCACCTCGCCCAGATGCCGTGCGAAGATGGGCACCGCCTCCAATTGCTCCAGGGTGATGAGCCCGGAGCGCAATCCGTCATCCACGTCGTGGTTGTTGTAGGCGATCTCGTCCGCCAGGTTGGCGATCTGCGCCTCCAGACTCGGTTGCAGCCCCTCCAGGAAGCGCCGCCCCACTTCGCCGAGCCGCTCGGCGTCATGACGCGAGCAGTGCTTGAGGATGCCCTCGCGCGCTTCGAAGGTGAGATTCAGTCCCTCGAACTCGGCGTATTTCTGCTCCAGCTCGTCCACCACGCGCAGGCTCTGCAGGTTGTGTTCGAAACCACCGTGCTCGCGCATGCACTCGTTCAAGGCATCCTGGCCCACATGGCCGAATGGGGTGTGGCCCAAGTCATGGGCGAGCGCGATGGTCTCAGTGAGGTCCTCGTCGAGCCCCAGCATGCGCGCCAGCGTGCGCCCGATCTGCGCCACCTCCAGGCTGTGCGTGAGCCGCGTGCGAAAAAGGTCGCCCTCGTGGTTGACGAAGACCTGGGTCTTGTATTCCAGGCGGCGAAAGGCGGTGGAGTGGACGATGCGATCGCGATCGCGCTGGTATTCGCTGCGCGGCGCGGCCGGCGGCTCGGGATAGCGCCGTCCACGTGTTTTCGCCGGGTCGGCGGCATAAGGGGCGAGTCGGTCCATCACCAGCACGCGAAACGGCGTTGGATGTGCATGGGTTGCGTCATCATCGGCGCGATGCCACATGAACGGTTTGCGACCTACGCGCAGGAGGTCAATGAGTCGTCTGCGCCAGCGTAGCCCGCAAGACCTCCGCCGGCACCTCGGCGGTGACGAAGGCGCTTCCTAAGCGCTCGAGCAAGACAAAGCGGATGCGCCCCTCCTCCACCTTCTTGTCCACCCCCATATAGGCGAGATAGGTCTCGACCCCCAAGGCCGGGGCCTTGACCGGCAAGCGGGCCCGCTCGAACAGGGCGGCGATGCGGCGCAAGTCTGTGTCCGTCAGGTACCCCAGGCGACGCGAAAGCTCCGCCGCCAGCATCGTCCCGGCCGCCACCGCCTCGCCGTGCAGCCAGTTGCCGTAGCCCATCCCCGCCTCGATGGCATGGCCGAAGGTATGGCCGAGGTTCAGCAAGGCGCGCTGCCCGCTCTCCCGCTCGTCGGCCGCGACCACCTCGGCCTTGTTGCGGCAGGCGTGATAGATGGCGTACGTGAGCGCTTGCGTCTCGCGCGCCACGAGGCGCTCCAGGTTTGTCTCCAGCCATTCCAGAAAGGGTAGGTCGCGAATCAGACCGTACTTGATCACCTCCGCCAGGCCGGCCGATAACTCCCGGTCGGGGAGGGTGTTCAGGGTGTCGGTATCGGCCAGCACCAGCTTGGGCTGATAGAAGGCGCCGATCATGTTCTTGCCGAGCGGGTGATTGATACCGGTCTTGCCCCCCACCGAGGAGTCCACCTGCGCGAGCAGCGTGGTAGGCACCTGGATGAAGGGCACGCCACGCTGGTAGCAGGCGGCGGCAAAACCGGTGAGGTCGCCGATCACCCCGCCGCCCAAGGCGATCAAGGTCGTCTTGCGTTCGGCGCGATGCGTAAGCAAGGCATCGAAGATCTGATTCAGGGTCTCCCAATTCTTATATTGCTCGCCATCGGGCAAGATGATCGGGATGACCTCCACGCCAGCACCTGCCAAGGTTCCGCTGAGCGCCTCGAGGTACAGCGGGCCCACCGTGGTGTTGGTGACGATGGCCACCCGCGGCTGGGCAAGATGTGGCAGGAGGCGTTCGGCCTGCCGGAGTAGACCGGGGCCGATGTGGATGGGGTAACTGCGCTCACCGAGCGCGACGTTCAGGGTTTGCATTCGCTCCGATCTGGGTTGAGGTGAGCCAAGAAGAACCTCGATGTGCGACCGGCCGCGTCAGAGGCCGCCGCTTCGCTCGCAGGAGCGTCTTCACTCGCAGGAAGGTCTTCATTGTGTGGCCAGGCCGTTTTGGCGCGGAATCCGCCGCGCCGGCCGCAACACCTTCTTTCTTGGAGATTGCCGGGACAAACGGGCGATTTGATGGGGTGATCGCCCTGACTCTTAGCAGGACAGCGCCGCATCCACCACATCACCGTTCATCAGCTCCATCGCCTCCTCACCCATGGCCACGGCGTAGAGCCGATGTGCGCTCAACCATGCCAGCTCGTCGTCGCTGAGCGACAGCGCGGAAAAGACGGGGATCAGGCGCCGCCCGGCATATTCAGGGAAATACTCGAAAAAGTCCCCCTCACGCACGAAGCGGTCGAAGGTCTCCAGATATTCCGGGCGCACCGTCGCCTTGGCCTCCAGCAGCAGGACATGACCTGGCCAGACGAAGACGCCATCGAACTCGCGGCGGTCACCCGCCGCCCGGCGCCGTTTGATGCGCTGGCCCTCGAAGTCCATCTCTTCCGGCGCGCCAAAGTACTCGCGAGCGATGCGCCGCACCGAGGGATAGATGATATCCTCGACGATGGTCCCCATCTTGTTGGCGATCTCGCCCCAGCGCTTGTTCATGGCCCGCTGGTCGCGGCGGACCTCCTCCTTGAACACCCGCATCTCGTCCTTGAACGCCAGCATCTCGTCCTTGAACGCCAGCATCTCGCCCTTGAACGCCTGCATCTCGTCCTTGAACAGACGCATCTCCTCCTTGAACACCCGCATCTCGTCTTTGAACGCCCGCATCTCGTCCTTGAACGCCTGCATCTCGTTCTTGAACGCCAGCATCTCGCCCTTGAGATCACGGATCTCCATCTCGGTGTTGAACTGCGCGTAGGCGAGTTTCATCAACGCCTCTTCGAGACGGTCGACGCGCGCTGTCGTGTCACCCATAGCCGAACTCCTGCAAGATTCCTCTATGATAGCCGCTTGGCCGCTCGCCTGCTCTGGCTGATTGGTCGCCAGATCAATGTATTAGGCCGGCCGATCGAGTCATGCCCACCTACCGGCCGAAGTCGGGTCTTCGTTCAAATATTCCTTCGGGTCACAGCGGCATTCCACTGTCCCCGATCGTACCCCATCAGGTTGGGGTCAGGCTATCGGCAAGGGACTGCCGGCCGGCGGCTAAAGTCTCCTCCGCAAGCAGGCGGCGTCTGGATTCAAGATTTCGACGCCATTGACGACAAGGCACTGTCACATGTGGGGTGGAAAATGCGAGGCTGCATACCCTGCCTGCTCCGCGCTGATCTGGACGGGCCGTAACGACGCGGCATGTTGTCGGTACGACGTTTGCTATACTCTTGCAGCCATCGCACGGCCTACACTTAAGGGAGGTCTCAATGGAAGACAATACGAAATTTCACCACGCAGGCACCGGGCCACATCCTGCACCCTGACGATGGCATGCAACGCTGATCACTGCCCATTACTGCACCGCTTGAACCCACGCACACCCGGCCCACGATATGTGCGATGAGTGAGATGCGTGTCGCATTCAAGCACAGGCAGACTACCACGCCGTATGCAGGTGGTGGGCACAAAATGGGCACGTGCAAACTGGCCGTGGCCGAACGGGGCTAACTAGAGGTGCAGGTCTGATGAACACACCCGAGACAAAGCCGTACCTATCGCTCGTGGTGCCCGTGTATCGCTCCGAAGACACACTGCGCGAGCTGCATCGCCGCATCGTCGCCGCCGTGGAACCCATAGACCCGAATTTCGAGCTGATCTTGGTCGAAGACTGTGGCGGTGACCGTTCTTGGGAGATCATCGAAGAACTGGCCCAGAGGGACAGGCGAGTTCACGGCATCCGACTTGCACGCAATTATGGCCAGCACAACGCACTGCTCTGTGGAATACGTGCCGCATCAGGAAAAGTCCTGGTGACCCTGGACGACGATCTGCAGAATCCGCCCGAGGAAATACCACGCCTCATGGCCAAGTTGGCGGAAGGTTTCGACGTCGTGTATGGTACCCCCCAGGCCGAGACGCATGGCTTGCTGCGTGATCTGGCCTCGCGCATCACCAAGCTCGCACTGCAAAGCGCCATGGGCGCGGAGACGGCCAGCAAAGTGAGTGCATTCCGCGCATTGCGCACTCGCCTGCGCGAAGCCTTCGCTGACTACCGCAGCCCGACGGTAAACATCGACGTGTTGCTGACCTGGGGTACCAACCGTTTTGCCGCCGTAACCGTCAGACAGGACAAACGCCTTGCCGGCGTCTCCGGCTATACACTGCGCAAACTCATCCATCACGCCCTGAACATGATGACTGGGTTTTCCACTCTGCCCCTGCAGATGGCGAGTGTGGCGGGACTCGTCTTCGGCGCCCTAGGTTTCGTGCTGTTGGTCTATGTGGTGGGCCGCTACCTCATCGAGGGCAGCAGTGTGCCGGGCTTTCCATTTCTGGCTTCCATCATCGCCATCTTTTCCGGAGTCCAGCTCCTCGCGCTGGGCATCTTCGGCGAGTATCTGGCGCGCATGCATTTCCGCGCCATGGAACGCCCGCCCTACACGATCACCGAAAGCACCCCTGGTACTCCTGATACGCATACACAAACTCGCACTCAGCAACATGCCTGAAGCCTATAAGAGTGCCCAGCAGGACGATACCACCGGCGTCATCCATACTCGGGATCTTGATCTAGAGTGGGCCGAGGCCCCCTGGGATACTGCTGTCTTTGGCTTTCCAGTGCTTCAGATCACCCGGATCGATGTGCGTGGCCCAGCGGCGGACGCGGCTGTGTCAGCATTCGAGGTGGTGCGGGACAGGCTGGGTGCTGGGCTGGTGAGCTGCCGGCTGGCGCATGATCGCCTGAAGGAGTCTATGCTCCTTGAGGCGCACGGCTTCCGTTTCATCGAGATGGTCTATCAGCCTGAACTGGACGATCTGCAGATCCGCAAACTGGATCCAGAATCCGGTCTCTCAGTGGCCCGTGCTGAGCAAGTACAGCTTCCTCTCTTGTTGGACATCGCCGGAAGTGCTTTTCGCAATGAGCGTTTCCACATGGATCCACGCATGGATCCCGCACTGGGTGACCAGCGCTACCGTAATTGGGTGATGAGCAGCCTCAACCATCCCCGCCAGCGCCTATATGCCCTGAATGATGGGGACCGGCTGGTGGCGTTTTTCGTGACGGAAATGCTTCCGGACGGCACCTGTTACTGGCATCTCAACGCCGTGGCACCCCAGGTCCAGGGACAGGGCTACGGCCGACGCGCCTGGCTGGCGATGCTCCACCAGGCCAGGGAGGCCGGCGCACGACGGGTGCGCACCTGTATCGTCGCGCGCAACCACCGGGTATTGAATCTCTATGCCCGGCTTGGTTTTCGTTTTCCTCCACCCATGATGACCTTTCATTGGGTGAGGGAAAGACCTTGAAGCGCCCGCGACTCCATACCCAGTTCCTACGCTACGGCCTCGTGGGTCTGATCTCTAATGGGGCACTCTACCTCGGCTATTTAGGCCTCACCGCATTAGGCCTGGGTCATAAAACCGCCATGACCCTTCTCTATGTCGTAGGCGTGGTGCAATCTTTTTATTTCAACCGCCGCTGGTCCTTTGCCCACAATGGCCGTGTATCAACCGCCTTCGCACGCTACGTGGTGGCCTATGTCTTCGGCTATGTGCTGAATCTCGCGCTGTTGTGGCTTGCGGTTGACTGGCTAGCGATGCCCCATCAGACCGTGCAGTTCGCCGCCATCTTTCTGGTCGCGGCCACTTTGTTCCTGCTGCACAGATACTGGGTGTTCGCGCCCATGGCTGGTCATAGACAAATGGCATGAAACGCTGCCCGAATTGCTCACGTACCTACGACGCAGCAGGATGGGACTGCCCAAGCTGCGGTTTTGCACCGACGCTATGGAAGGGCTTCCCCGTCCTGGCCCCAGACCTGGCACGTGCGGCCACTGGGTTCAGGCCGGAGGCCTACGCTGAACTTGCCCCCATTGAGGCAGACAATTTCTGGTTCCGCGCCCGCAACCGACTCATCATGTGGACGATGCGACGACATTTCCCGCAGATCGGGCGTTATCTGGAGATCGGCTGCGGCACCGGTTATGTCCTCGCAGGTGTCGCCAAGACCTATCCCGAGACACGCATCACTGGCACAGAGATCTTCTGTGAAGGTTTACCCTACGCCGCATGCCGTGTCCCGCGAGCCGAGCTGCTGCAGATGGACGCACGCGCGCTTCCCTATGAGGCGGAGTTCGACGTCATCGGCGCCTTCGATGTACTGGAACACACAAGGAAGACGAATTGGTGCTGGCGGAGATGCTGCACGCCGTGAGGCCGGGCGGCGGCATCGTACTGACGGTGCCCTTGCATCCATGGCTGTGGAGCCATCAGGAAGAATATGCCTGTTACGTGTGCCGTTACCGGGTGGGCGAACTACGCGACAAAGTGGTGCGTGCCGGATTCGATGTTTTGTATGAGACTGCCTTCGTCAGCCTATTGCTGCCGGCAATGCTCACCTCACGCCTGGCTCGGCGCCAAGCCCGGACAGAGGCCGACACCATTTCGGAATTGCGTCTGCCGGCTCCGATCAACCGATTGTTCGAAATGGTGATGGACTTCGAACGAATGCTGCTCCAGAGTGGGGTTCGTTTCCCGGCAGGGGGCTCCTGTCTGCTCGTGGCAACGAAACGACAAACCAAATCCTTGGCGATGCAGGTGTCGATAAGTAAGCCCGAATTCACTGCAACTGATACGGCATTCCCGTGCAAAGCAGACGTTGGGCGAGTCTCATCACATTCCTGAAAAACAGACACCCTCATGACGAACGAAACGCCGATGTCCAATTACCCGGACTCTGTAAAGCCTCCACTCTTCAAGACGACAGGGCTCATTCTTGCGGCCATTCTGGGCATTGGCTTAGTTTTCTCGATGAAAGGCCCGCTACAGGACAGTCACTGGGACGCGCCCATCTATCTTAGCCAGAGCTTGCAAATTGCCAGCACGTCGGCCCTGCAGGATTACGCCCGTCATGCCGACGACATCGCCGCCAGGCTGCCGGACTACAGAGTTGAGCCGGATGCCTATACGCCTTATTGGGGCTTCATGCGTCTGGGGCATAGCGTGCTCCTGTCTTCTGCCGCTTGGTTGACAGGTGGGGGGCTCGCAGGCATCCAGGCAGCGTTTTGGTTGTACACGCTGCTTTGGGCGTCTGGGGTCGTCCTCAGCGGTTTGCTTGCGTATCGCCTGGTCAGCCGGCTAACGCCCAGTCTGCCGGATTGGGCCACTCGGATGGGCGCGATCGCGGCAGTAGCGCTCTACCTTGCCTCGGATATATGCCGGTACATGAGCGGCAATCTCGTAGCCGAGGTACCCGCGCTGTTTTTTCTGACGGCGGCCTGTTATCTCTTCGTATTGGCGCTCGAACACCGCTTGATCGCCTTGTCGATCGCCAGTGGCGCAGCCGGCTTTGGCCTCTATGTAACCAAGATGGAAGCGGTGTGGGCCTATCTCGTCTTCCTGCCTATTTTTGTAGGGGCCCTGCATGGCGCGCGATCTATCCCTGTATGGTGGCCAGGGCTCTTGACGGCGACAGGGGCTGCGGCAACCTTCTATGCCATCTATGCCTGGCATTTCTGGCCACTACCCGATCCTCGTCTGCTGTTGATCTTTGCAGAGGCGCACGAAAAACAGGCAGCAAACGCCGTTGCGCCCTTCAAGCTGTGGGTGGTCGCGGGTGGTCTGGTATGGCTGGGTGTTTTGATCGCCCTGCTGCGTGTAAGACGCGGGGCTGCCCTCTGGTTAGCCTTGGGTTGGCTCGCTCTCATAACCCTGCCGTATCTGGGCGGCCTGCTGGCGGGTAGGCCCGCCCAGGTCCGCATGTATGCGTTGATCCTGCCCGCCCTTGCCGTGGCAGCCACTCTGGGAATCGGTAGTCTGCTCAGAGACGTCCGAGCACATTCCAATGACAAATACAAGCTGATGGCATGGATGACGGCGGCCGTCGCTTTGATCGCCTCGTCCACGGCAGAGGGGTATCGCTGGTTGCGTGAACTGCCGGGAGGATGGCGCTTGCAATACATCAAAGCGTATCTCAGCCCCCCGCCTTATGAGCGATTGGATTATCCAGTCGATGAACTGGCGAATATAGGTCGTATGATCTACGCAGGGGCTACCAGGACCTTGGTGTACCTCGGGAAAAACACTCCAGAGGAATACTTCAACATCATCCAGTACTTCGGTCCACCACCCAGGCGATCGAATATCGCCCGCTATGCAATTGCCTCTGCCGAGCCACCAATGGGGATGTGTGGTGTGCGAGAAATCCGCTTCGAGGACTCACACGTGATGTATTGCATCGAGCCCCCCGATGCGCAGACCCGAGCGGCATTACGGAGCGCGGGTGTACGTATACTACGCTTACAAGAGCGCGTGGCAGGTGATATTAACCCGGCCATTTAATATCGTACAGATCAAGCGGCATATTTGATGCGCTCGGCTTTGAAATACGAACGGATGCGCGCTGGCTGTTTCTGGATGGAGTGCAGATGAGAGAGCACCTTGCGCTTGAGGTGTTTGGCAT
>CALAMX010000028.1 GCA_937925755.1 uncultured Burkholderiales bacterium | reverse complement strand
GCAAAGAACAGGTTTTGCCGAATCTTACGCATGACCGCACGTGCCAGCGCCAGGGCATCGGCCACGGCGGCGAGATCGTCGTGCATGAGGGTGATGTCCGCAGCCTCCAGGGCAATGTCGGCGCCGGAGCGCATGGCGAAGCCGACATCGGCCGCAGCGAGCGCTGGCGCGTCGTTGATGCCATCGCCGGCCATACCAACGATGCGGCCGGCGGCCTTGAGTGCCTCGACGCTGGCTGCCTTGTCTTGCGGTCGGACCTGGGCGCGGTAGTCGGTGATCCCCACCGCCTTGGCGATGGCGGCGGCCGCGGCCGGGTTGTCGCCGGTCAACATCACCACCTGCACGCCGCTTTGCTTCAGCCGCTGGATGGCGGCGATCGCACCGGGGCGTAGGGGATCGGCCAGGGTGTACCAGGCCAACAGGTGTAGGCGGCCGGATTGGGGATCCGACTCAGCCAGGGCGACCACGGTCTGGGCAGCGGTGGTCAACGCCTGGGCGCGGGTGGTGGCGCCGGCCAGACCCTGCTCCTCCAGCCAGGCAGGGTCGCCCAAGACCAAGGTGCGCCCCGCCACCCGGCCGCGCACGCCATGCCCGCCCACGTTCTCAATCGCCTCGGCGGCAGGCGGGGCAAGGCCGCGCGCGCGCGCCGCGGCCAGCAGCGCCTCGGCCAGGGGGTGGCGCACGCCCTGTTCCAGGGCCGCCGCCAGGCGTAGGGCCTCGTCCTCGCTGACCGCGCCGTCCGTGTCGATGGCGTGCAGGGCGGGACGGCCCTCGGTTAGGGTGCCGGTCTTATCCACCGCAAGGATGGAGAGACGTTCGGCGCGTTCCAGGGCGGCGGCCGAGCGCACCAGGATGCCGAGCTGGGCGCCGCGTCCCAGCCCCACCATCACCGCGGTGGGTGTGGCGAGCCCCAGGGCGCAGGGACAGGCGATGACCAGGACCGCCACGGCGGGGATGAGACCTTGTGTAAGTTCACCGGTGATCGACCACCAGACGGCGAAGGTGGCCAGGGCGAGCAGGACCACTGCCGGCACGAAGATGCCCGCGACGCGGTCGGCCAGTTGCTGGATGGGCGCCTTGGAGCCCTGCGCGGCCTCGGTCAGGCGCACGATCTCCATGAGCTGGGTCTGCGCCCCCACGCCCTCGGCGCGCAGCTTGATGAGACCATCGAGGTTCTGGGTGCCGGCATAGACGCGGTCGCCCACCTGTTTCGCCACCGGCATCGACTCGCCGGTGAGCATGGCCTCATCCACGCCGGAGCTGCCCTCGATCACCACGCCATCGACGGGGATACGCTCGCCGGCGCGTACCACGACGATGTCGCCGGGTTTGAGGGCGGTCGCGGCCACCTCCACCACCTCGCCGCCGCGCTCGACGCGGGCGGTGGCGGGGGCGAGCGCCATGAGCTGCTCGATCGCCGCCGAGGTGCGGCTCTTGGCGCGCGTCTCCAGCAGCTTGCCCAGGCGCACCAGGGTGATGACGGCCGCACTTGCCTCGAAGTACAGATGCCCGCCGGGGTTGAAGATCAGCACCGCTAGGCTGTAGAAGTAGGCGGCGCTGGTGCCGAGTGCAACCAGCACGTCCATGTTGGCGCCACCGCCGCGCAGGGCGTGCCAGGCCCCGACGTAGAAGCGGCGCCCGACCCAGAACTGCACCGGGGTGGCAAGCCCCCACTGCAGCCAGCCGGGTAGCCAATCGGCATGGCCCTGGCCGACCAGCATGGGCAACATCTGTGCCACCAACGGTAGGGTGAGCAGGGCGGCGATGCCGAAGACGCGCAGCTCGCGCCGAAACTCCGCTGCCTTTCTGGCATTCTCCTCGGCGCGGCTGGCCTCGGTGATTGGGGTGGCCTGGTAACCTGCTCGCCGCACCGCGTCGATGATGGCCTCGGCATTGGCCAGCCCCGGCAAGTAGCGCACCCGCGCTCGTTCGCTGGCGAGATTCACACGTGCCGCCACACCGGGGAGGGCATCGAGGACGCGCTCGATGCGCGTCGCACAGGCAGCACAGGTCATGCCGGAGATCGCCAGGTTAAGCGTCTGCGCCGGGACGGTGAAGCCGGTCTTCTCCACCTGGGCGATGATGTCGGCAGGCTGCGTCAGATTGGGGTCGTATTCCACCCATGCCTTCTCCGTCGCGAGATTGACGCTGGCCTTGACACCTGCCAGGCGGTTGAGGTTTTTCTCCAGCCGCGTCGAGCAGGCGGCACAGGTCATGCCGGCGATGGGCAGCTCTAGGGTGTGACGTAGGGTCTCGGACATCGTCATGGCGTGAAAGTCGGTACAGCCGACGCTTGCTCCTCCCCCGATCCCAACAGGAAAGAGGGGCGGGTGAGGGAACGGACATGGCCGCTTTCAGCATCGAAGGTGGCTTGGGTCATGTCCGTTAGGATCATGCCACTCGGCCCTGGTTTCAGCCAGGTGTGTCTGACACGCGATGGATCAATCCCAGTCGTGGACGTGGTCGTGCCTGTGCACGATCGCCCCATGCCGGTGGCGGTGGCTGTGCACCAGGTTGGCGGCGCGCAGTCTGTCCGTATCGCTCAGGAAGGGTTCGATGGGGCCGTCGTGGATCAGGCGGTGATCCTCGCCCAGCACGAGCGCCCGGCTGCCGAGCTCGGGGGCGAGGCTCAGGTTGTGCGTGGTGGTGATAAGGGTAACGGGTAGCTCCGCCAGGAAGTCGATGAGCCAGCCGGTGGTGCGCGGGTCGAGGGCGGCGGCGGGTTCATCGAGCAGCAGGACCTCGGGCTCGACGGCAAGCAGGGCGGCGAGGGCCAGTTTCTGTTTCTCGCCGCCCGAGAGATTGAAGGGTAGCCGCTCCAGCCTGTCGCTCAGGCCCATGACGCCGGCCCAGTGCCGCACCCGTGCATCCACGTCGGCGAGGGCCAATTGGCGCGGGCCGAAGGCGATCTCGTCAAAGACCGTGGGGTTGAACAGCATGGCGTCGGGGTTCTGGAACAGCAGCGCCACCTCGCGGCGGAAGCGGCGGCAAAGCGCCCTGTCCTTGAGTCGCTGCGGGTCGATCGGCTCGCCCTTGTAGCGGTACTGGCCGCCGCTCGGGGTGATGAGGCCGGCGACGATCTTGAGCAGGGTGGACTTGCCGGAGCCGTTGGCCCCCAGCAGTACCACCTTTTCGCCGGGGTTTACCCGCAGGTGGATGTCCGCCAGGGCCACACAGCCGTCGTAGCGGTGGGTGATGCCGGTGAGCTCAAGCATCGAAGAAGCCGCGGGCGCGTAAGGCAAGGGCGCTGTCGCGCGCGGTGGCGAGTGCGCGGTCCATGAACCAGGCGGCGGCCGCGGCGCTCGCCCGGTAGCGGTCGATCAGGCGCGGCCGTTCCAGGCAGCGGCTGGCCAGCGCCAGGCGAAAGTCGGCATGGGCCCGCTGGAAGCTCAGGGCCTGGCTATAGGCGAGTGCGAGCAGCCAGCTCAAGGTGGGGGAGAAGTCCAAGGCGCTGAAAAGGTTCACCCGGCTTATGAACAGGAAGGTGAGCAGGGTGAGGAAGAGGACCCTCAGGTTCAGCAATAGCAGGGTCTCCCACGGCGAGAAGCCGCGCAGATGGGCGAGCAGGGCATAACCCAGGCTTACCGCCAGGTTGAACACCAGGATGACGCGCAGGCTGCGGTGCAGCAGTCGGGGGGCGCTGCGGCCGGCCAACAGCAGCAGACCCAGCAGCCCGAGCGCCAGGGCCAACGGGTCGTGGACCAGGGTGACGGCGACGAGGGCGGCCAGGTAGAGGACGAGTAAGAGGCGGTCGCGCTTCATGCCACGTGGCGCAGGCGCAGCCGCTCGAGCGTGAGGGTGCCCAGCCAGGTGAGTAGCCCCTCGCCGAGACCGAGGAGGGCATGGGGGATGAGCAGGGCCGGGAGGGTGACGCTCAGCCCAAATGGGAAGAACAGCGGTCTGCCTGTCGGGTCGTGGGCGATGACCGGCTGGATGCCGAGGACGACGGCAATGATCGCGGCGGGCACGACGACCGAGGCCCAGCCGGCCAGGATGAGGGCGAGGCCCGCATGGATGGGCTGGAATATGCGCCAGGCGAGCCCGGCCGCGGCGCTGCCCGCCAGACCCAGCGCCAGGGCGTTGACCGCCAGAGCGGTGACACCGCCCACGCCGAACAGCAGGGCCTGCATGGCCAGCACCAGCGAGACGGCCATGAAACTGGTCCAGATGCCAAAGTTCACGGCGAGTAGCGCAATGCCGGCGGCGTGTACGCTGCTGCCACCGGGTAGGGGTAGGGCCAGCATCATGAGCACGAAGGCCAGCGCCGTGACCGCTGCCAGCCAGGGCAGACGCTCGGCGTCGAGCTGCGACCTCAGACGCCTCGCCGCCACCCACCACAGGCCGGCGGCGAGTGCATAGGCGGGCAGATAGGTCTGCGGCGAGAGAAAACCGTCGGGGATATGCACAGCAGGGATCAGGAATCGGGCATCAGAAGAGGGTGGAGAAGGTCAGAATGGCACGATAGCGTTCCTTGCCCTCGGCGCCCTGTTGGGCGGCCTCCTCGTTGAGGTCGGTCCAGATCGGGCGCTTGAGCGCCAGGCCCAGGCTCAGGTTGTCCTTGTACAGGCGCAGGCCCAGCACGCCGTAGAGGATGTCGCCGCCGGTGGCGGCTTCCGGGCCGCTGCTGGTACGGTCGCGGCCGATGCCGAGATAATTGAGCTCCAGGTTGCCATCCAGGCGGAAACGGCGCTCGGGCAGGGTCATCAGGTGCTGCGCCAGGGCGGCATTCAAGCGCGTCTCGGTGCCGAACCGCAGCGATTGGCCGTCGGCGTAAGTGTATTTCTGGAAGCGCATCTGCCCTGCCTCGAAGACCAGGGTCGTATCGGAGGTCACCTGTTTGGTGGCGGTCAGGCCATAAGCGAAACTGGATTTACCGAATCCCAGCGACATGGCCGGGTCGATGCTGCCGTCCTGCAGACGGTGATTGGCCTCGCCGGTGGGCAGCGTCAGCCCCGCATAGGCGGTGAAATGCCAGTCCATGAGGTCGTCCAGGCTCTCGTTGGCCGGCGTGAGCCGTAAACCCTCGTCGTACTTAAAGCCGAGCACCCCCATTAGGCTCAAGTCGGTGAAGCCGCGGCTCTCGAAGCCGTCGGGCTCGTCCTTCTTGATGTTGTAGGGTTGGAAGAGATAGGCCGAGAACCACGGGGTGAAGCCGTAGCCAAGACCCAGCATCCAGTATTGCGCAGTGTCCGCCTCGGTGGCGTCGGCCGGGTCATAGGTGCGGTATTGGGCATGGTCCAGCTTGAGATAACCCAGCCATTTGCCCTGCGGCAGCGTGGCAGAGCTGGAGGTCTCCACCGGTGCGCCGGGCCCCTCCAGGCCGGCGGCCCCGAGGGAGGCCACGCCGTGGTGGGCCAGGACGGATGAGGGGAGCAGGGCGAGCAGGAGGGTGCGTCGGGCCTTCATGGGTGCTTGCCTTTCAGGTACAGATTGAACAGACCGAACAGACCCAGGATCAGGGCCACACCGGCGAGGATGCGCCCGTAGCGGTCGTACAGAGACTGGCCAGTGGCCATCGGCCCGCTGCTCGCACCGGTCGCGAAGGCGAATTCCAACCCATGCCCGTCTTCGGACTGGGCCTTCACCCGCCACCGGCCAGGCTTGTCCGGCAAGAAGGCAATGCGGCCGGCAGAGTCGGTGCGGCCCACCTGGGTCGGGAGGTTGCTGCCTTCGGGATAGATCTCGTAGGTCTCGAAGCTGAAAGGGGTGTTGTCGGCGTAGGTGAGGCGGATGACGATCGCCTGCGACTGGCTCAGCTCATGCCTGAGTTCGTGCGCCTGGGCTGAATGGATGTATAGCAGGACCAAGACGAAGCGCAGGGCGGATCTCATTGCGGGAGTTCGAACTGCAGCGTTGCCGTGTCGATACGGCGGTCGGCCTTGGCATCGGTTAGGGGGGTTTCCAAACTGGCCTGGAGGAGCTGGAAGCCGGGGCGTTGCAGGCGCACGTTGACCTGCCCATCGGCGCCGCTCACCCCGCGCGGCTGACCGAAATAGGCCACGGTGGCCCCCGCCACCGGCTTGCCCTCAAAAGTGACCATCAAGCGCAGTTTGTCGCCTACTTTGAGGGTGAAGGGGTTGCCGAGCGGAACGATCTCCAGCTCGCGCGTGAGCGGGCGCGCCAGACCGCTACCCCAGGCATCCAGCCGTTTGACGGACTCCACCGCCAGCCAACTGTCGAGCACGAGGCCGGCCTCGGTCTTGGGGAGGTTCTTGCTGCCGTAGGGGGTCTTGCTCCAATAACCGCTGGAGGCGAGGAAAAGGCTCGCCGCACAGTCCCCGTCGAGGGTCACCGGGTAGCGCATGCCGACCACGGCGCGCAGCGGCCGGCCGGCCACGTCGAAGCAGAGGGCCTGGCGCACCTGTTCCGGCCGGTATTCCAGGGCCTTGGCCCCCTCGTGGCCGGAGCGCTCATGGCCGTAGTGCAGGGTATGCAGGGTGCCGTCGCGGGTGATCCAGAGGTCATGCGCCAGGACGGGGGCACAGGTCAAAGTGAGCAGCAGTAAGGGGAGGTACATGACGGATCTTGCCGACACAATGTCGTGGATTGTAGATCATAAGTATGATAAAAACATAATTCTTCATACAAACTTCGGCTTGCGACCGCTCATCGCGACCGTTTGTCAGCTCTTCGGTCGGGTATGCACGTGCGGCGCGGTGGACTCGGTGTCCACGGGGATCAAGTTGAGCTGACCATGCCGCACGCCACGCTCGGCCGATAGTTGATCGGCGAAGCGCCGCACCTCGCGGGTGGGGCCTCGCAAGATGACCGTCTCCAGGCAGTGATCGTGGTCCAGGTGCACATGCATGGTCGATACCACCAGATCGTGCGCCTGGTGCTGATGCTCGGTCAGCCGCTCGGCGAGCTGGCGCTCATGGTGGTTGTAGACATAGGACAGGCTGGCCACACAGTGCGGCGCCTCCTCGCGCGCCAGGCGCTCGGCCTCCAGTTCGCGGCGCAGGATGTCGCGGATCGCCTCCGAGCGGTTGGCATAACTACGCCCGCGGATGAGGCGATCGAATTCCTGGGCCAGCCCGCGGTCGAGGGAGATGGTGATGCGCTCCATGCCCTGTCCTCCAGATCGGTGCCGACCGTCCTCGTGACGCAGACAGTCGTCCTAAAGTTTCGTCAAGCGCGGCCGATAACGGGAATGGGCAAACGACCTCGGGTGAGGGTGCCCACGTGTCTCCTCCTTCAGCGCCGGGTTAACCCCCGGCTTTTTTTTCAGATTTTCCGTCGGCAGCTCGGAGATCAGGCCGCAGGCGCCTTGGGCGAACGCTTGTGAAATTTCTTGAACGGTCTCTTTCCTTGACCGCCGCCCTTGGCCTGTGGCGACGAGCCTTGCGCCTTGCGTGGCTGGCCGGGCATTGGGGCGTCGATCCGGTTGCCAGGTGCCAGTGTGATCTCCAGCTCGATGATCTCGTCCCACTGCTCTTCGGTGCGCTGACTGTCCGGTATGGCCAGCAGTGCCTTCAGGCGCTGGCGAGGGTTGGTGTTGGAGGGTTCAGTGCTCATGACGTCATTATCCTTCCATCGATGGGCAGTGCCCAAATGCACGGCCGGCTCACCGAGTCGAGCTGACCGCAGCATGAAACAAAGACGCCCTAGGCGCTCTACCAGGGACCGAGCATCCCTGTGCCGACGCGTCGCTGCGGACGGAAACGCCGCACAGCCCGTGCGAGGGCGTGCAGGGCGGCTGGGTCCTGGGCATAGCGTGCGCGCGCATAGAGCGCACAGATTTCACTGCCGGCCTTCGCCAAGTCGGGCCGGGCTTGCGCCAACCGGCCGGCGAAGGACTGCGGCCCCTCGCTGGCTTTGCGTTCGATGCCCAAACGCGACAGCCGGGCGGTGAAGCGGTCGTAGAGGCGGACTGCAGGGTCGCGTATGCGGCCCCGACCGCCTACCCAAGCCAACCCGGCCATCACCGCCAGGCCCGCCAGCGCGACGGCGATGCTGAAGTGCCAGGCATGGGCGGCCAGGCGCGGACTGAGCCCTGTAAGCAGGCGCAGTTGCCGTTCCAAATTATAGCCCAGCACCCACTGATTCCAGCCATTGTTGAGCGCCTCCCAGGTCTGGCGTAACTCGCGTAGCCAGGGGCGGTGCAGCCTGGCGATAACGGGCGGGATCTCGGCTCCAGGCAGGGCGGCAGCGAGGCCGCGTTCGACCCGGGCGGGTGCCACGCTGGCGGTGGGATCGACCTGTGCCCAACCCGCATCCGGCAACCAGACCTCGGCCCAGGCATGGGCATCGGATTGTCGTACCACCAGGTGGCCGTCGACCGGATTGATCTCGCCGCCGAGGTAACCGGTGACCACCCGGGCCGGCACACCCGCGGCCCGCATGAGGAAGACGAAGGCGCTGGCGTAGTGTTCGCAAAAGCCGCGCCGCGTGGAGAATAAGAAGTCGTCCACGCTGTGTACCCCCAGGGGCGGCGGATTCAGGGTGTAGCCGAAGCCGCGGCGGAACAGGTCCAGGCCGCGCTGCAGCAAGCGGTGTGGGTGGCCGTCGGTTTGCCGCCAGGATTGCGCCAGGGCACGGGTGGCCGGATTGTAACCCGGCGGCAGGACGAGCGCCTCGGCGAGCTCCTGGGTACTGGCCCCCAGGCGGTATTGCGGGTGACTCGCGAGCTCGATACGGCGGCGCTGGGTCACGGGACTGCGGCTCACCAGTTGCATGCCGGCGAGTAGCCGGGTCTCGGGCGGGATGGTCGCGGGCAGACCCAGTGTGAAGAGCCAGGGCCGCTCTTGCGGCTCCAGCGTCAGGACGTAACGCAGGGCCGTTCCCTGCCCGGAGGCCCGAACCTGCATCTCTGTCTGATCCGCCATCGCCCGCCAGGTGCGCCCGTCGAAGCGGGCGAGTACCGGACCGCGCCAGTACAGGGTGGCGGGCTCGGGGGCTGCCCCCTCGAAGTGGGCACGAAAGGCGATGGCATCAGACAGGATCAGCCGGCTGATGTCGCCCGGCTGCAGGGTGTCGGAAAGCCCCGTGCGGCCGGCCTGCTCGCCACTGGGTAGCAGCCATAGCGGGGCCGGCAGACGGGGGAAGAACAGGAACAGGGCGAGCGCGAGCGGCACGCCGGCAAGCAGCAGTCGGCCGGCAGTGAGCAGATGCGGGCGGATGTCCGCCCCGGCCAGGGGTTGTAGCTGGGCCAAGGCGGCCGTGGTGAGCCAGGCCACCGCAAACAGGTAGACGCTCATGAGCAGCGACTGATCGTGCAGGAACACGCTCGAGGCGACGAAAAAGCTCAGTAGCAGGGCGAAGCGTTGGTGGCGCCAGGTGTCCGCTTCCAGTAGCTTGACGTAGAGCAGGAGCACGAGCAGTGGCACGCCGCCATTGCGGCCGATGAACAGACCGAACTGGGCCACGACCACGGCCACTGCCACCAGGGCGAGACCGATGCGCACCCATGGGCCCGGCAGCGGCCGGCCAGTAAGGGCGAGGATCAGCCGCCAGAGCCAGAGCAGGACGCACACGCCCGAAAGCCACAGGGGCAGATGCGCGGCATGGGGCAGGCCGGCAAGCAGGGGCGGCAGGAGCCAGAAGAGTGGGGGGCGCGGCGGCTTGGCGCCGGCTTTCAGCAGCACAGACCATAGAGTCTTAATCCGCCTACGAGGGCCACTTTCGACCGGCTCGTGTCTCACCGCCACAGCCCTCTACAACCTGACACCGATCCTCACCTTCACGACCTCAGACGAGTGCCAGCGCCGTGAGGCAGCGGTTGCGATGCGCGAGCCCCAGGCCGATGGGTAGGGTCTGGGTAGGCAGACGCAGGCCATAAGGGCGAGCGGCGCGCTCCGCCGCCAACACCCAGGCAACGAGCTGTGACAGACGTGCCTCGGGGTCGAGGCCGCCCAAAGCGGCCCAATCGAGCCATAGCTCGCTGCCCTGAGGCGACTCAAAGCGTTTGACCAAGGGCTCGGCATGCCGGGCCAGCGTCTTCCAGGCGATGCGCGAGGGTGGATCGCCTGGCGTGTACGCACCGAGCCCCGCGAAATCTTCCGCTCCGCGCCGGCGCATCCCCTCGCTGCCGGCCTTCTCCCCGGCCTCGCTCGGCAAGGGATGGGGGCCGACTGGGCGCGGCCAGACGATGCCGGCGATCTCGGGTTCGAACAGGGCCCAGGCGTGGAACAGCCCCAAGGGATACTCGCTATAGATGCGCACCACCCCCAGAGGCTGGCGACCGCGCCGCTGTGCTGGACAGTCGAGGCGCACGTGGGTTTGGCCGGAGGCGGCGATCGCGGTGAAGATGGGGTCTGCGCCGGAGACGGCAAGCCCGATCGAGTGGCGCGACCTGCCCTCGCTATCGGCCAGTCGGATGACGAAGCGGAGTGTCGCCCCAACAAAGGCCGGTTCGCTGTCGATCGCCTGGACGGTGAGCCCGATCAGGTTGCGCCAGGTGGCGAAGAGGGTGGCGCTCAACAGACCCAGCAGGAGGAAGGTGAAGAGATAACCCATGGTCAGCGCGTAGTTGATCGAGCCGAGCAGCATGCCGGCCAGCAGACCGAGGAAGGCGAGCCCTGCCCGCGAGGGCAGGATGTAGACCCGCCGCGCTGTGAGCCGGAAGGGCAGGGCATCGGCGCCGCGCAGGCCGAACAGTCGGCGCATGAGGCGGTTGCGCACGGGCAGGTCGAGCAGGCGGGAGCGGATGGTGGAGGACGGGGGGCTGAACCCGGACAGACGTGGCATGGAAGTCGGCGCCTCACTCACTGGCGGCGTGGTTGCGCACGGGTCACCCCGCCATCAGGGGATCGCCACGGCCGCCAGCACGGCCTGGGCAGCAGCATCGCCACTGCTCACCCCCTCCGCATCTTGTAGGCGATGCCC
Source organism: uncultured Burkholderiales bacterium (assembly GCA_937925755.1). Classification (GTDB taxonomy): domain Bacteria; phylum Pseudomonadota; class Gammaproteobacteria; order Burkholderiales; family Thiobacillaceae; genus JANWZL01. The sequence continues at coordinate 23,505 of CALAMX010000028.1, read as the reverse complement.
GGCGACGAAGGGGAAGACGGCCTGCACGTCCTCGGGAATGACGTAGTCGCGGCCGTGCAGCCAGGCCCAGGCACGCGCCGAGCGAGCCAGCGCCAGTCCGGCGCGTGGCGAGAGACCATGCAGGAAACGCCCCGCCGTGCGGGTGTGTTCGATCAGGGCCTGTAGGTAGTCGAGCAGGGCCGGTGCCAGATGCACCTGATCGACGCAGGCCTGCGCCGCGATCAGCTCGGCCGCGGTGAGCACCGGGGCAAGGGACTGGGGGCGGCGGTTTTCGCCGGCCAAAAGCGCCCGCTCCGCGCTCCGGTCGGGGTAGCCCAGGGACAGGCGCATGAGGAAGCGGTCGAGCTGTGACTCGGGCAGGGGATAGACCCCCGCCTGGGTGAAAGGGTTCTGCGTGGCGAGCACGAAGAAGGGCTCCGGCAGCCGCCGGCTGACCCCCTCCAGGCTCACCTGGCCCTCTTCCATGGCCTCCAGCAAGGCGCTCTGCGCCTTGGGGGTGGCGCGGTTGATCTCGTCGGCCAGCACCACCTGGGCGAAGATGGGACCAGGGTGGAAGCGGAAGGTGCCGCTCGCCTGCTCGAAGACCGAGTAGCCGAGGATGTCACTGGGCAGCAGATCGCTGGTGAACTGCAGGCGGGTGAATTCCAGGCCCAGGGTATGGGCGAGGGCATGCGCCAGGGTGGTCTTGCCCACACCGGGCAGGTCCTCGATGAGCAGGTGGCCGCGCGCCAGCAGGCAAGCGAGCGCCAGGCGGATCTGCCGCGGCTTGCCAAGGACGACGCCCTCGATCTGAGCCAGCGCCCGATCGAAGGGGGAACGCGGAGAATCGTCGAGTAGGGGGCCTGAATTCATCGGCACCGCCTAAGGCACGACACGGTTCAATCACTCGGCCGCAGGAGCGGGAAGAGGATGACGTCGCGGATGCTGGCCGCGTCGGTGAGCAGCATCACCAGGCGGTCGATACCAATGCCGCAGCCGCCGGTGGGCGGCAACCCATACTCCAACGCGCGGATGTAATCGGCGTCGTAATACATGGCCTCTTCGTCGCCCGCCTCCTTGGCGCGCACCTGGGCCATGAAGCGCTCGGCCTGGTCCTCCGGGTCGTTGAGCTCGGAAAAGCCGTTGGCGATCTCGCGCCCGGCGATGTACAGCTCGAAGCGCTCGGTAATGGCGGGGTTGCTGTCGCTGGCACGTGCCAGGGGCGAGACCTCGGCCGGATAGTCGATGATGTAGGTGGGCTGGATGAGCTGGTGCTCGGTGGTCGCCTCGAACAGCGTAAGCTGCAACCCTCCTACGCCGTCGCTTTCGCGATAGGCGATGCCGCGCCGCTTCATCTCAGCGCGCAGGAAGTCGGGGTCGTCGAGCGGGGCGTCCTGCAAGTCCTGGTTGTACAGCCGCGTGGCCTCGAGGATGGTCAAGCGGGCGAAGGGCTGCGCCAGGTTGATGCGCTGACCCTGGTAGGTGAGGGCGGTGTGGCCGAGGACCGCGTGGCTGACGAAACGCAGCATCTCCTCGACGAAGTCCATGAGGTCGGTGTAATCCCGATAGGCCTCGTAGAACTCCATCATGGTGAACTCGGGGTTGTGCCGGGTGGAGATGCCCTCGTTGCGGAAGTTGCGATTGATCTCGAACACCTTCTCGAAGCCACCCACCACCAGGCGCTTGAGATAGAGCTCCGGGGCGATGCGCAGATACAGTGGCATGTCCAGCGCGTTGTGGTAGGTGACGAAGGGCCTGGCCGTGGCGCCGCCGGGGATGGGCTGCATCATGGGCGTCTCCACCTCCAGGAAGCCCTTGCCGGTCATGAACTCGCGTAGGGCCTGCACGATGCGCGAGCGGCGGATGAAGGTCTGGCGGGTAACCTCGTTGGTGATGAGGTCGAGGTAGCGCTGCCGGTACTTCTGCTCGGTGTCGGTGAGCCCATGGAACTTCTCCGGCAGGGGCCGCAGCGACTTCACCAGCAGGCGCACGCTGGTGGCGTGCACGGTGAGCTCGCCCGTCTTGGTCTTGAACAGGGTGCCGGCCACCCCCAGGATGTCGCCCAGGTCCCAGTGCTTGAAGGCCTCGTAGACGTTGGCCCCGACGCTGTCGGTGGCGACGTAGATCTGGATGCGGCCGCTCATGTCCTGCAGGGTGGCGAAGCTCACCTTGCCCATCACCCGCTTCAACATCATGCGTCCGGCGATCTGCACCGGGATGGCGGCGGCCTCCAGTTCCGCCTTGTCCTTGTGGCCGAAGGCCGCGTGCAGGTCACCGGCCAGGTCGCGGCGCTCGAAGTCGTTGGGGAAGGCGGGTCCTTGTTTACGAAGCTCGGCCAGCTTGGCGCGGCGCTCGGCGATGATGGCGTTGTCGTCTCGGTGGTCGTTGGGTGTGGGTTGGGACATCGTATCAGGCTGTGGTGTGAAAGGTCAGGACATGGATTCCGAGCGCCTGGGCCGCCTCGGATTGGAGGCGGTCGGCGGTGGCGAGCAGTTGGCAGCCGTAGTGGCGCGCACAGGCCAGATGCAGGGCGTCAAAGGTGTGCAACGCCACCTCGGGGACGAGGTCGATCAGCTGACGCGCGGCGTCGTACAAGCCGGTCCAGTCAGGATAAAGGATCCAGTTTCGCGACACCAGGTCGAGCTCGAACTCGGCCAGGGCGCGGCGCTCTGTGCTGCGGTCGATCTGACCGGCGCGGCGGCGGCGCGCCAGCAGGCAACGCAGCTCGACCAGGGTCAGGCCGCTGATGGCCACGGGCGCTGCGGATTCTGCCCAGGCCAGGACGTCGAAGGAGCGCGCCTCACGCACATAGCACTTGGCCAGGGCGCTGGTGTCGATATAGGCGTTCACGCGCGCTCCTCGCGCTCCTCCTTGAGCAGCGTCTCGCTCGTCACGGGTTGCAGCGGTTGTTGCAGCAGGAATTGCCTGAGCGCGCCCAGACGGCGCCTGGGCGCCACAGGCAGGATACGGGCAACAGGCTGGCCGCGCCGCACCACCAGGATCTCGTCGGCGTCGGCGAACATGCGCTCGGGATGTGACAGCCCCGCGCGTGCTTCACGGATGGTGAGTTCCTTCATGACGGTGACTCGGGGGATAATGTGACACGATTATAGGCCCGTGCCACAACCGAAGGTATCGTGCAGAAGCCCACGCCATGAGCACCGTTACCTCACTCGCCGAGCAGGGAAAAACCCTGCTGAACGATGTCTTCGGTTATCCCGAATTCCGCGGCGAGCAGGCGGCCATCGTCAACCACGTCGCTGCCGGCGGCGATGCCCTCGTGCTGATGCCCACCGGTGGCGGCAAGTCGCTGTGCTACCAAATCCCCGCCCTCCTGCGGCCGGGCACAGCCGTGGTGGTGTCACCGCTCATCGCGCTGATGCACGACCAGGTGGCCGCCTTGAGGGAGTTGGGTATCAATGCCGCCTATCTCAACTCCAGCCTGGGTGCGGCCGAGGCGCGTGCGGTGGAGCGCGCCTTTCTCGCCGGCGAGCTGAAGCTGCTCTATGTCGCGCCCGAGCGCCTACTCACCGAGCGTTTCTTGGAGCTGCTCACCCGCGCCTGTATCGCCCTGTTCGCCATCGATGAGGCGCATTGCGTCTCGCAGTGGGGGCACGACTTCCGGCCCGAGTATCTGGGCCTCAACGTCCTGCACGAGCGTTTCCCCCGCGTGCCGCGCATCGCGCTGACCGCCACTGCCGATGCCCTCACCCGGCAGGAGATCGTCACGCGGCTTGACCTTGCTACCGCCCGCGTCTTCATTGCCAGCTTCGACCGGCCCAACATCCGCTACCGCATCGAGGAAAAACATGACGGCGCCCGGCAGTTGCGCGCCTTTCTGGACGAGCACGCCGGCGAGGCCGGCATCGTCTATTGTGGCAGCCGCCGCAAGGTCGAGGCGGTGGCTGCCTCACTCGCCGCCGCGGGACTGCCGGCACTACCCTATCATGCCGGGCTTGCTGCCGACACCCGTCGCCGGCACCAGGACCGCTTCCTGCGCGAGGAAGGCCTCGTCATGGTCGCCACCATCGCCTTCGGCATGGGCATCGACAAGCCGGACGTGCGCTTCGTCGCCCACCTCGACCTGCCCGGCTCCATCGAGGGCTATTACCAGGAAACGGGTCGCGCCGGACGCGACGGGTTGCCGGCCGAGGCCTGGATGCTGTGGGGGGCGGGCGACGTGGCGGCACAGCGGCGTTTCATCGACGCCTCCGCGGCAGAAGACGGCTTCAAGCGGGTGGCGCATGCCAAGCTCGATGCCTTGCTCGCCCTGGTGGAGACCGCCGGCTGCCGGCGCCAGGCCCTGCTCGCCTATTTCGGCGAGGCGAGCCCGCCCTGCGGCAACTGCGACAACTGTCTCGACCCGCCGCGCCTATGGGACGCCAGCGAGCCGGCGCGCAAAGTGCTGTCCGCCGTCTATCGCACCGGTCAGCGTTTCGGCGCCGGCCACGTGATCGACGTGCTGCTGGGGCGCGACACCGACAACGTGCGCGCCTGGGGCCATCACAACCTGAGTGTCTTCGGCATCGGCGGTGAGCTCGACGAGCGGCGCTGGCGCAGCCTGCTGCGCCAGTTGCTGTTGCGTGGCTACCTCGCCACCGACTACGCGGCGCATGGCGGACTGAAACTCACCGCCGCAGCACGCCCTTTGCTCAGGGGCGAGCAAGGCTTCATGCTGCGCGAGACGGCGGGGCATCCGCCGCGTGTCAACCCAGCCAGGCGTGCACCGACTCGCCCCGTGGCGGGTGCCGAGGCCCTGTTCGAGCGCCTGCGCGCCTGGCGGCGGCAGCTCGCCAACGACAAAGGCGTGCCAGCCTATGTGATCCTGCACGACAGCACGCTCAGGGCCATCGCCGATGCGCGGCCAGCGAATCTGGATGCGCTGAGCGCCGTGCCGGGCATCGGGGCGCGCAAGCTGGAGGCCTATGGCGCTGCGATCCTCGAGATCATCGCCCAGGCAGGGTTCACACCCCCTGCTTGAGGCTCGCCTCGATGAAGCCGTCCAGGTCCCCGTCGAGCACCGCCTGGGTGTTGCCCACCTCGTAGCCGGTACGCAGATCCTTGATGCGCGACTGGTCCAGCACGTAGGAGCGGATCTGGTGGCCCCAGCCGATGTCGGTCTTGCTCTCCTCCAGCTTCTGCTGCTCGGCCTGACGTTTTCTCAGCTCCAATTCGTAGAGTCGGGCGCGCAGCAGGTTCCAGGCCTCCTCGCGGTTGCGGTGCTGTGAGCGGTCGTTCTGGCACTGCACGACGATACCGGTGGGGATATGGGTGAGCCGCACCGCGCTGTCGGTCTTGTTGACGTGCTGGCCGCCGGCGCCGCTCGCGCGGTAGGTGTCCACCCGCACGTCGGCCGGGTTGATGTCGATCTCGATGGAGTCGTCCACCTCCGGATAAACGAAGACGCTGGCGAAGGAGGTGTGCCGGCGGGCGTTGGCGTCAAAAGGCGATTTGCGCACCAAGCGGTGCACGCCGGTTTCGGTGCGTAGATAGCCATAGGCGTATTCGCCGTCCACGCGGATGGTGGCGCTCTTGATGCCGGCGACCTCGCCCTCGGACTCTTCCAGCACCTCGGTCTTGAAGCCCTTGCGCTCGCAGTAGCGCAGGTACATGCGCTCGAGCATGCCGGCCCAGTCCTGCGCCTCGGTGCCGCCGGCGCCGGCGTTGATCTCGATGAAGCAGGGGCGCGCGTCCATGGGGCCGGAGAACATGCGGCGGAACTCCAGCTCGGCGACGCGCGCGCCAAGGGCTGCCACGTCGGCCGCCACCGCCTCCAGGGTGGCATCGTCTTCTTCCGCGCGGGCGAGTTCGAACAGCTCGCGCGCCGCGGCGAGGTCCTGGTCTATCGACTCCAGGCTATGGACCACGGCCTCCAGGGCCTTGCGCTCACGGCCGATCTCCTGGGCACGCTTGGGGTCATCCCAGAGGGCAGGGTCTTCCGTGATGCGGATGAGCTCGTCGAGCCGGTCGCGTTTGCCAGGGTAGTCAAAGATACCCCCTTAAGTCCTGGGTGCGGCGCGCCAAGTCGGCAAGAGACTGCTCAATCTGATTTAGGCGTTCGGCTTCCATCGGTCTATCCTGATCAATGTCACGGTAAACTCGACATTATAGTCACCCAAGCCCATCGCCATGACCGCCGATTACCGTTATTTCGACCACGAGGCCGACATCGGCATCGAGGCCGAGGGAAAGACCCTGGAGGAGGCCTTCGTCAACGCGGCGCTCGCCATGTTCGCCGTCATGGCCGAGCCGTCCACCATCATCCCGGAGCGCCGCGTGAGCGTGGCCTTCGACGAGTCAGACGTGGAACTGGCGCTCATCACCTGGCTCAATCAGTTGCTTGCTCAGGCGCGTGTGCATGGCCTAGTCTTTTGCGCCTATGATCTGCGGCGAGAGGGTAACCATTGGCAGGGCGAGGCCTGGGGCATGCCCTGGCGGCCGGGGGTCGTACGCGGCACCGAGGTCAAGGGGGCGACGTTGACCCAGCTCAAGGTCGAACCGGGCGATAAGGGCTGGCGGGTGCGCTGCGTGGTGGATGTGTAGAGGGTAGGAATCAGGGATCCGGAGGTGGACCGTGGACATGACTCGGCTCAAGCAGATCGATCCATGGTGCTACACCGTTAAGAGGGGTGAGGGCGAGACGCGAGCCGAGGTCCGGCTCTACGGCAGCGCACCACTGCTCGCGTCCATGGACGAGATGGTGCTCACCCAGATCACGAATGTAGCACGGTTGCCGGGGCTGGTCGGACCGGCGATGACCATGCCGGACGCGCACTGGGGTTATGGCTTTCCCATCGGCGGGGTGGCGGCCTTCGACCCGGAAGAGGGCGGCATCATCTCCGCCGGTGGGGTGGGCTTCGACATCTCCTGCGGCATCCGTTGCCTGCGCAGCAACCTCGACCTCAAAGACGCCGTGGATTTCTTTCCCCAGCTCGCCGACGCGCTGTTTCGCGATATCCCTGCCGGGGTTGGGGAGGAGGGCAATCTCAAGCTCTCCACCCACGAGCTCGACCAGATCATGCTGGAGGGGGCGCAATGGGCGGTCAAGCACGGTTATGGCACACAGGCCGACCTCGATTTCATCGAGGAACATGGGCGCATGGCAGGGGCGGTACCCGGTAATGTCTCGGAGCTGGCCAAGAAGCGCCAGCGCGGCGAGATGGGCACCCTCGGCTCGGGCAACCACTACCTGGAAGTACAGGTCGTGGAGCGCATCTACGATGCCGAGGCCGCGCGCGCCTTCGGGCTACACGAGGGGCAGATCGTGGTGTCCATCCACTGCGGCTCGCGTGGCCTGGGCCACCAGATCGGCACCGATTACCTGGTCAGCCTGGCCAAGGCGGCCAGCCGGCTGGGCATACAACTGCCCGATCGGGAACTCGCCTGCGCGCCGATCCAATCGCCCGAGGGGCAGGAATACCTGGGTGCCATGAACGCCGCCATCAATGTAGCCCTGGCCAACCGTCAGATCCTCACTCATCTGACACGCGCATCCTTCGCCAGCGTGATCCCCGGGGCGCGTCTGACCACGCTTTACGACGTGTCGCACAATACCTGCAAACTGGAGCGACACCGCTGGCAGGGCCGTGAGCGGATGCTCTACGTGCACCGCAAGGGGGCCACACGGGCGCTAGGACCGGGGCACCCGGCACTACCACCGGAATACCGCGCCGTTGGCCAACCGGTGATCATCGGCGGCAGCATGGGCACCGGCTCTTATGTCCTGGCTGGTACGACCGAGAGCGAGCAGAAGGCCTGGTCTTCGGCCAGCCACGGTGCCGGCCGAGCGATGAGCCGCAAACAGGCGCTCAAGCATTGGCACGGGCGTGAGCTGATCGACGAATTGCGTGACCGTGGCATCCTCATCCGCACCAAGTCGCTGCGCGGCGCCGCCGAGGAGGCGCCGGGGGCCTACAAGGACGTCGATCTCGTCGCCGAGGCCACCGAGAAGGCAGGGCTGGCTCGGCGCGTCGCATTCCTGCGGCCCAAGGTATGTATCAAAGGCTAGCCAGTTCTGCCTGCGTGACCGCGCGGGGGAGGCGCGAGACCCAAGCGCAGTCGATCTTCGAGAACAGGGATTCAATTGAACGGGAGCGAACCCGCGGCGGTGGGCGTGCAGTCTGAGGATCGCTGGCCGCACCCTTGGGTGGTCACGCCAGCAGAAGCAGCAGTGATCCAAGACCGATTGCGCGAGCGGGTAGAGACGACCGACCGGCTGCCTGTCCTGCAGCATGTCGCCGGCGTGGACGTGGGCTTTGGGGCGCATGGCCGCGTCACTTGTGCCGCCGTCGTGGTGTTGAGCTATCCGGCGCTGCGGGTCGTAGACCAAGCCGTTGCGTGTCAGCCCACGACCTTCCCTTATGTGCCTGGTTTGCTCTCGTTCCGTGAACTGCCCGCCGTGCTCGCCGCCATCGAGCGGCTAAACATCCGGCCCGACCTCTATTTGTGTGATGGCCAGGGACTGGCCCACCCGCGCCGTTTTGGTCTCGCCTGCCATCTGGGCGTGCTGCTTAACGCGCCCGCCATCGGCGTGGCCAAGAGCCGCCTGACAGGCCGTCATACCGAGCCACCGCTGGAGAAAGGGGGCTGGGCGCCGCTGCTGGATGACGGGGAGGTCATCGGTGCAGTGCTGCGCACGCGCAGCCTCGTCAAGCCGGTCTATGTCTCGGTCGGCCACCGAGTATCACTGCCGACGGCCTTGCGTCTGACGCTCGCCTGCACGACACGCTATCGGCTACCGGAGCCCACCCGGCAGGCGCATCGCTTGGCCGCGGTCGCCCAGAAGTTCCACAAGAATGTAACGATTGGTATCTAACCTGATCAGAGAACCCATACGATGGTGTCATGACACGACGACCTGTCGCCCCAGTGTTGCCGGCAACGAGTCTCCTAGGCTCGGCCATGGGATTTGACGAACTCAACGCACAGTTCCAGCAGATCCTGCGGCACAAGCAGATCACCAGCTTGTTTCAGCCCATCCTGGATCTGCGGGAGGGGCGCATCCACGGCTATGAGGCCCTGAGCCGTGGGCCTTCGGATAGCAGCCTGCACGTGCCGGAGGCCCTGTTCAGGGCCGCAGGGTATCTGGGACTGACCGCGGAACTCGATCTGGTCTGTGTCGAGGCGGCGCTCACCAACTTCGCTGCCCATGACCTGCCCGGCCGGGTTTTCATCAACCTATCGCCGACCACGCTGCTCACCGTAGAGGCGATCAGCGAGCGCCTCACCGGCCTGATCCGCGCCGCCGGCATCGAGCCGATGCGGGTCGTGCTCGAACTGACCGAGACCGCGCCTGGTTTCGATTTCGCCACCCTGCGCCACATCACCGAGTCGCTGCATGCCTCGGGGGTGAGGATCGCCATGGACGATCTCGGCGAGGGTTTCTCCAGCCTGCGCCTGTGGTCGGAACTCAAGCCGAACTATGTCAAGATCGACAAGCATTTCATCGATGGCATCCACCAAGACCCGCACAAACTCGAGTTCGTGCGCTCCATCCAGCAGATTGCCGAGGGGGTCGGGGCGCGTCTGGTGGGCGAAGGCGTGGAGCTTGCCTCACAGTTGAGCATCGTCCGCGACCTGGGCATACGCTTTGCCCAGGGCTATTTCATCGGTCGCCCGGGCACCCTGCCGGCGCGACTACCCTCGCCCGAGGCGCAAAGTTGCCTGAGTGCGAACCGGGTAGGGGTGTTCCCGGGACCGGCGGTGAACGCAAGCGGACAGGTGCGGGCCGCCGTACTGCTGATGAAGGCACCCAGCGTGGACCCGGAAACACCGGCGGAGGTGGCGCTCGACCTCATGCTGGCGAACCCGGCGCTGGATGCGATCGCCGTCGTCGAGGACGGCAGACCGGTCGGCATCATCCACAGGGCGGTGATGATGGACCGCTTCATCCGCCTCTACAGTCGTGAACTTTTTGGCCGACGGCCGTGCCGCAGCTTCATGGACCCCGAACCCTTGGTGGTCGATCAGGGCACCCTGATACACGACCTGTCCGAACTGGTCGTGCACAAGGGCAAGCAAGCCTTCACCTCCGGCTTCATCATCACGGCGGAAGGGCGCTATGTTGGTATGGGCTCGGGCTTCGATCTCATGCGCGCGCTGAGCGAGCTGCAGATCGTCGCGGCGCGCTACGCCAACCCGCTGACCGGGCTGCCCGGCAATGTGCCGATCCAGCAGCACATCGAGCGGCTGCTCGCCGCCGGCGCGCCCTTCGTCGCCGTCTATGCCGACCTCAACGCCTTCAAACCCTACAACGACGTCTATGGCTTCCGCCGCGGCGACGACATGATCGCCATGTTGGGAGACATCCTGGTCAAGGCGGCACACCCCGAGTTGGACTTCGTCGGTCACATCGGTGGTGACGACTTCGTCGTTTTGTTGCAGAGCCCGGACTGGGAGGCCCGCTGCCACCGGATCCTGCAGGGCTTCGACAATGCCGCGCCCCAGTTCTTCCACGAAGCGCACCGGGCGGCGGGTGGCTACACCAGCGAAAACCGCCGCGGCGAGCTGGAGTTTCATCCCTTGGTGTCGCTGGCTCTGGGCGCGGTCAGCGTCGATCCCTCGGCATACCACAGCTACCACGAAGTCGCCCGTGCCGCCGCCGAGGCCAAACGCATGGCCAAACGCAGCGCGGCGAGCGCGCTTTTCGTCGATCGCCGGCGCGGCCCGCATGCCCAATCCACTTGAGGCGTTCGAGGGCTCGACACAATCGACCCCATCCGGATTCAGGTCAACCGGATCATGACGTCTCGATTCGACAACAGTCGTATCACCCTCCCGCCGCGCGGCCTGCGGCAGCGTGTCATTCATTGCATGGGGCTTTGATATACTGTAATTGCCTGGTCTTGTGGGCAGAAGGGTATTCCACGATCCAATGGTCGTGGGATGTTCATCCGTGACGCCAGCACTGTCGTGCAAGACCAAGTCAGGGCATGCATCTATGCGTTGCAGCAGTCATCTGTATGTGCATTGGCAGGCCCGCGGAGATAGGCCAGAACGACCTCACCCGAGACCAACCGTACGGAGGCATCACATGAAACTGAAAACCTTGTCCCTCTCCATTGCCCTTGCCGCGGCGGTCGCCGCGCCGGCCACGGCGTCAGCCCAGCAGCCGGCACAGGCCGGTGCGGCCCAGCAGCAGGCCACCCAGCTACCCCGCACCCCGGACCAGTGGGCCGCCATGATGTGGGATTTCACCCGCAACCCCATGGTGTTGCGTGATCCCAAGGCCTTCGTGCCCTGGTTCAGCGCCGCCCTGGAGCCGAGCTTCTATACCGCCCTCGGTCAGCAGTCGCTCGATCCGGCCATGTGGGGCTACATGATGAACACCATGATGAACCCCGCGGCCTTCAGCGCCTGGGCGCCGTTGATGACCGATCCCAATGTGTACATGCGCTGGCTCACCGCCTCCATGGACCCGAACTTCTACACGGCGCTGCTCACCCAGTTCACCGACCCGGGCAAGATGATGCGCTGGATGATGGCGCCCATCGATCCCAAGCTGTGGGGCCTGATGCTGCAGGGGCTGAACCCCGGCATGTACATGAAGTGGATGCTGGCGCCGCTCGATCCGCGCTGGATGCAGGCCATGATCGCGCCAATGAACCCCAACGTCTATCTGGGTTGGCTGGGCGCCATGATGAACCCGGCCTCCTACGGCGACCTGTGGAAAGGCTTCCTGACCCCGGGTACCACCGCGCAGCCGTCCTACACGGTGCCCGTCGCGCCGGGCGGCCAGCCGCAGGTGTTCAACCCGTTCGATCCGTCGGCCTGGTCGCAGATGTTCACCGTGCCCGGCGCCCAAGCCCCGCAACAGGCCGGCCAGCAGCAGGGAACGACCCAACCCTACATCTTCAACCCGTTCGATCCGGCCTCCTGGACCCAACTGTGGCAGGTGCCCCAACAACAGGCTGCCCCGGCCAAGAAGTAACCAGATCTTGTTTATCGCCCGCAAAGGCGTCCGCAAGGACGCCTTTTTTATGGACGACCGGTACGCTCGCCCATAAAAAAAGGCCTGTCGCGTGGACAGGCCTGACTGCGCGGCGGAGAGGATTGGTGTTGTCGTTCAGCCGGCTGCCATCGCTTCCTGCGGCTCCAGCCGACGTGCTGGGCGGGACTCCCGGCTGCCGATGGTGAGCAGGTCCCAGGCCAGCAGCAGGAAGCCGGCGGCAAAGATCCAGCCGGTGATCATCCGCCAGACCATGCCTTGCTGGAACCATGGGTGGGCTTGGGCGGCGAAATAACCCATCCAGGTCGAGCCCTCGATCGCCCGCTCGATTTGCGACTGTTCATAGCCAGCGATGAGCAGGGCCATAGTCATGCCGATGATGCCGACATGCAGCAGGAAGATCGCCCACTTCCAGCGCCAGGAACCGACCACTTCGCCGCTCATCCAGACATTACCGCGCCACTTCTGCACGGCCAGATAGACGAAGGCGATGACGATGGTGGCGTACGCCCCGAAGAAGGCGAGATGCCCATGCGAGGCCGTCCACTGCGTGCCATGCGTATAGAGATTGATCTGCGGCAAGGTATGCATGAAGCCCCACACCCCGGCACCGAAGAAGTTGCCGAAGGCCTGCGCGATCATCCAGGCGAGCGCCGGGTTGTTGGTGCTCTTCAGCTTGTGATGCCCCGCGTCGAACACCGCATGCACCACCATGGCCACGAGAGGAATCGGCTCCAAAGCCGAGAAGAAACCGCCAATGGCAAGCCAGTACTCGGGTGTACCGATCCAGAAATAGTGGTGGCCCAAGCCGAGGATGCCGGAGCCGAACAGTAGCGCCACTTCGATATAGAGCCAGGTCTCGACGATCCGGCGACTCACCCCAAGGGTCTTCATCAGCCCGTAGGCCAAAAGGCACCCGACCAAGACCTCCCAGGTGGCCTCCACCCAGAGGTGGATGACCCACCACCACCAGTACTGGTCCATGGAGACATTGGGGGTGTACCACATCCCTGCCAAGTAGAGGCCAGCCAGGGCCACCAGGTCGAGCACCAGCACACCGCCGATACCGGTGAAGCGGCCCTTCATGAAGGTGGCGGCGACGTTGTAGAAGAACACCAGCACGGCGACGACGATGCCGATGTCCGCCCAGCGCGGCGCCTCGATGTACTCACGTCCCTCGTTGATGAGCCAAATGGATTTGATCTCACCTGGACCGACCTGGACCAACAGGTAAACGAGGACGACGACCGTCACCGCCAGGGTGAGCACCCAGAAGATGAGGTTGCCGAGGGCAAGGCCCACCACCGGCACGCCAGCCTCGTCCTCTAGCAGCCAATACGCGGCGCCGATGAAGCCAAACAACAGCCATACCACCATGGCGTTGATGTGCAGCATGCGGTTGACCGAGAAGTCAAGCACGCCGTAGAGGAAGTCCGGGTACAGATATTGGAGGCCGGCGAGCAGGCCGAAGAGGACCTGGGCGCCGAACAAGGCAATGGCGACGGTGAAGTATTTCACCGCCAGTTTCTGGCCACCGTTGAGGTTGGCGCTGTCAAGCACACCAAGAGTTGCCATGTCACGTCTCCTTGTAGGTCATTGAACGGGCGTAGACTCGGGCGCTGCCCCTGCAGCCTGACTCGCCGCCGGGGCAGAGGACACGTTGGCCGCGGCAGGCGTATCCGACTGCTCGATGGGTTTGAAATTGGCCGGAAAGCCATTGGTATCGATGGCGCTCATCCACTTCAGGAAGGCCACCACGGCGTGCGCCTCTTCCTCAGTGATGCCCAGCTTCGGCATGCGCCGCCCCAGGACGTTGTGCAGCTTGTCGCTCGGGTCGATGAGGAAGTCGACCATGAGCTGTTCGCGCACCTCTTTCGAACCCCAGGCCGGGTCGAGCCAGGCCTTGGTCAGGTCGGGCGCGTAGTAGGCACCGTTGCCGAGCAGGGTGTGGCAGTTCATGCAGTTTTTCGCCTGCACGGTGAGTTTGCCTTTGCTCACCAGCGCTGCCGCCTCCTCTTCGCTGAGCTTGCGGCCGAACAGCGGTTCCTCGGGGCCGATCACGGGGACCTGGTGGTTGCGCTTCTCATCGAACACGTAATCGATACGGTGGTTGATCACCGAATAGGCCGGCACGCGTTTGCTGCCGGCGGTGATCTTGGCCACCGTGTCGAAGGTGAGAAAGATCAGCACCACGGCGGAAGCCGCGGTGATCCAGATGGCCATTTTCTTCCAGAAGGACTCCGAGGCCCACCAGTACAGTTTTGCAGCGGTCATGTGTCTGCCTCCTTGCGCGGTTGGAAAAACGACGCTTAGGTATCGCCCGGCCCGGTGTGGGCGTGGGTACCTACACACAGGTGCCATACCCCGTGTGGGGCAAGCAGATAGCCAATGAGCATCAGACTGATGACGACGGTCCATAGACCACCGTCGAACAGGTTGGCGGCCCGGCCCAGGACGAGAACCGAGGCGGCAAGGCCTGCGTAGGCGGCATAGGCCCAGGGCATGAGCCAGGGGCGCCGGCTCACGCGTGACCAGGCAAAGAGCAATGCATACAGCGCGCCGAACAGGATGACCATGGCGGCGCTGAAGAAAACGGTAAAGAAATTCGCTAACTCGACTGGTTGCAGCATGGATGCCTCTTCCTCGATTTTTCGCACATGCTAGGACCTTCGTTGCCGTCGGCGTTTGATCAAGATCAAGCCCCAAGAGATGCGCTTGATCTAGATCAAGAGGTGCGTACTTCGCTTGACCAAAATCAAGGATGTGAACGAGGGGAGTTTGTCAACCTTGTTTGCCATGAGGTTTTTAGTGTCGCCAGCAATGGCATGTCATGGAGGGCACGAGCAATGCAGCAACGGATATGGACGAATTTGGGCCTAGCGCCAGTGGCGTTGGCCGTTTCTGTGGCCTGGGCGCAGCAGGCGGGGCATCCCCCCGTGACCCCAGGGGCAGCGTATGAGGCCGGCGCAGGCGGTCCCTCGGGTCTGGCCGGGGTGGAGATGTATCAATCGGCCGATCCCGCGGCGCCGCCCATGACCAAAGCCGAGTTCGAGCAGGCGCGGCAGATCTATTTCGATCGCTGCGCCGGCTGTCACGGCGTGCTGCGCAAGGGCGCCACCGGTAAGCCGCTGTTGCCCAAGGACATGCAGAAGCTGGGCACGGAAAGCCTCAAGGTCTTCATGACCTATGGCACGGCGGGTGGCATGCCGGGCTTTGGCACCGCCAACGAGCTCACCGACAAGGAGATCGACATCCTGGCCCGCTACATCCAGCACCCGGCGCCGCAGCCGCCGGAGTGGGGGCTCAAGGAGATCAAGGCCTCCTGGAAGCTGCTCGTGCCGGTGGAAAAACGCCCCACGCGCAAGATGAACGATCTGGACCTCGACAACCTGTTCTCGGTGACCCTGCGGGATTCGGGTGAGGTCGCGCTGATCGATGGCAACAGCAAGAAGATCGTCAAGATCCTCAAGACCGGCTTTGCCGTGCACATCTCGCGCTTCTCCAAGTCAGGACGTTACCTTTATACGGTCGGGCGCGACGGGTTGATCAACCTGATCGATCTGTGGATGCCGCAGCCGGAGACGGTGGCGCTGGTTCGGATCGGTTCGGACGCGCGTTCGGTGGACACCGCCAAGTTCAAAGGCTATGACGACAAGATCGCCGTGGCCGGTTCTTATTGGCCGCCGTCCTACGTCCTGCTCGACGGCTTCACCCTGGAGCCGCTCAAGGTGATGAGCACGCGGGGTTACACCTACGACGAGGGCGAGTACCATCCCGAGCCACGCGTGGCCTCCATCGTCTCTTCACACATCAAGCCCGAGTTTGTCATCAACGTGAAAGAGACCGGTAAGATCCTCCTGGTCAATTACGCCGACATCAAGAACCTCAAGACCACAGAGATCGAGGCCGAGCGCTTCCTGCACGATGGCGGCTGGGACGGTTCGAAACGCTACTTCCTGGTCGCAGCCAACATGCGCGACACCGTGGTTGCGGTCGATACCAAGACCGGCCAGTTGGCGGCCAAGGTCAAGGTTGGCATCAAGCCCCATCCGGGCCGCGGCGCCAACTGGATCGACAAGGAATACGGTCCCGTCTGGGCCACGGGACACCTTGGCGACGACACCGTGGCAGTGATCGGCACCGCCCCAGAAGACAAGCGATATGCCAAGCATGCCTGGAAGGTGGTGCGCACGCTGAAGAACCACGGCAGCGGCTCGCTGTTCATCAAGACCCATCCGAAGTCCAAGAATCTCTGGGTCGATGCGGCGCTCGATCCGGATCCGGAAAAACAGCAGTCGGTGTCGGTATTCGACCTGAATGACCTGTCCAAGCCCGCCCAGGTGATCAACATCGCCAAACTCGCCGGTATCGAGAAAGGCCGTGTGACCCATCCTGAGTACAACAAGACGGGTGATGAGATCTGGTTCTCGGTGTGGGGGCCGAAGACGGGCGAGTCGGCCATCGTCGTCATGGATGACAAGACGCGCAGCCTCAAGGCGGTGATCAAGGACAAGCGCCTGATCACCCCCACCGGCAAATTCAACCTCTACAACACCGTCAACGACATCTACTGAGCCTTACCCGGCCGCCAGGCGGCCGGGTTTGTCCAGCACCTGTCGTGTCAGAATGAACCCCACGGGCGCTGGGCAAACCCATATAGGAGTCGAGTCATGATGCATCGTTGGGCGTGGGCTGTCTGCCTGCTCGGGGCGCTGCCCGTGCTGGCGGCCGAGGCACCGCCGGGCGCGCCGGAACGACAGTCGCTCACCCGCTTCGTGCGTCAGGAGTGCGGCTTTTGCCATGGGCTCAGACTCACGGGGGGGCTGGGCGCGCCACTCACCGTCGACCGCATGCGCGAGCGGCCGCTCGACTATTTGCAGAGCGTCATCCTGCACGGTATTCCCGGCACTGCCATGCCCGGCTGGTCGGCCTTCCTCACGCCGCAGCAGGTCCAGTGGATCGCCGAACGCTTGCGCGAAGGGTTTCCAGAATGAGGCCTTGGCTAGTCCGAATCCTCCTGACCCTCTGGCTGCTGCCGGCCGCCGCCGCCGAACCCGAGGGGGTTGGTCCCCTACGGGGAACCGGCGATCTCGGGCTGGCCGTCGAGCGCGCGCGCGGGAGCGTACTGTTGCTCGACACGACACTGCAGCGCGACATCGGACGAATCGATGGCCTGGGCGATCTTTCACATGCCTCCGCCGTGTTCTCACGGGATGCGCGCTACGCTTACGTCTTCGGCCGTGACGGGGGGCTGAACAAGCTCGACCTGCTCAGCGGCCGTCTAGTCAGGCGCGTGCTGCAGTCTGGCAACGCCATCGGTGGCGCCATCTCCCAGGATGGCCGCTACATCGCCGTCGCCAATTACACCCCCGGTGGAGTGCGCATCTTCGACAGCCAATCCCTCGAGCTCGTCGCCGACATCCCGACCGAATCGAAGGTGGTGGGCATCGAAGACGCACCCGGCAACCGCTTCGTCTTCAGCCTCTGGGACAAGGACGAGATCTGGGTGGCAGACCTATCTGCAGATCCGAAAAACCCCAAGCTCACCAAGTTTGCGGACATAGGCCGCCAGCCCTACGACGCGCTGATTTCCCCCGATGGGCGCTGGTACGTGGCCGGGTTGTATGGGGAAAACGGCCTGGCCATATTGGATCTGTGGAACCTGGAGGCGGGGGTGCGCCGGGTTCTGCCCGACTACGGTCGCGGCGCGCAACGGCTGCCGGTATACAAGATGCCGCACCTGGAGACCTGGGCCATGGTCGGAGGTCTTGCCTTCATCCCGGGCGTGGGTCGGCACGAGGTGGTGATCGTGGACGTGCCCACCTGGACGGTGGTGGGGACCATCCCCGTGATCGGACAGCCCGTATTCGTCATGGCCCAGCCCGATGGACGTCGCCTGTGGGTCAATTTCGCCTTTCCGCATTACGATACGGTGCAGGTCATCGACGTGCCGCGTCGGGAAGTCATCGCCACGCTCAAGCCCGGCAAGGCAGTCCTGCACATGGAATTCACTCCCCGTGGCGAACACGTCTGGCTGTCGCTACGCGATGCGAACCGACTGGAGATCTATGACACGGCGAGCCTGCGCAAGCTCGGGGAGCTGCCCGCCGACAGTCCCAGCGGTATCTTCTTCACCGCGCGTGCCCATCGTTTTGGACTATGAATACGCCGGCGGGCAACCCGCTTTCCGACCTGGAGTTCCGCCTGCTCAACGACTGGCAGCGGGACTTCCCGCTCGTGCCTCGGCCTTATGCCGAACTGGCCAAGCAGTTGGGCAGTGACGAGGCCAGCGTCCTGGAGTGCCTGGCGGGGCTTCAGCGGCGCGGCTACATCTGTCGCATCGGCGCGGTGTTCCGCCCCCACGTGCTGGGATCGAGCACGTTGGCAGCGCTGGCTTGCCCACCCGAGCGCTTGGAGGAGGTGGCTCGTTTCATCGGTGGTTTCCCAGAAGTCAACCACAACTACGAACGCGAACATGCGTACAACCTCTGGTTCGTGGTCACTGCCCCGACGCCTGAGCGAGTGGCACAGGTCCTGGCCCAGGTCGAACGCCGCACGGGGCTCAGGCCCTTGGACCTGCCCATGCTGGCGGATTACTACATCGACCTGGGTTTTGCCCTTCGGCCCAATACGGTGGTCGAGCGGGGCGATGTGAGGCCAGACGTGTGCCATCCCCATCAGGATGCCGCGGGCAATGTGGTGGATGCCGCCGCCTTGCGTGCGCAAGTGCAGGCGGGCGACTATGCCCTGGCGGCGGCGTTGGAGGACGGCCTGCCCCTGACACCGCGCCCTTACGCCCGCGTGGCCGCGCGTTGCGACGCCAGCGAGGCCGAGGTGCTCGACCGGATCGAACGGCTGCTCTCTCTGTCGGTGATACGCCGTTTCGGCGTGGTGGTGCGTCACCGGGAGCTGGGTTACACCGCCAATGCCATGGTGGTATGGGACATCCCAGACCCACTCGTCGATCGCGCAGGGCGATTGTTGGCCACCCAGCCCGCTGTCACCCTTTGTTATCAACGCCCGCGCCGCCTGCCCGAGTGGCCTTACAACCTGTTTTCCATGGTGCACGGCCGGGATCGTGCGGCGGTACTGGCGCAGGTCAGCCGGCTGCGCGAGCGGCTGCACAGCGCCCTGGGGCTGGAGGCCGTAATCGGTCAGCCCTTGTTCTCGCGCCGCCGCTTCAAGCAGTGCGGCGCTCGTTACAGCAGTCTGGCGAGGGCCGCATGATGCAGCAGGTTTTCGAGCGGGCCGCCGCCATGCCCATGGATAGCACAGACCGGCGCATCATCGAGGCGCTGCAGGAGGGGTTCCCCATTTGTGAGCACCCCTATGCCGCGGCTGCAGGCAGTCTAGGCATCACGGAAGCGGAACTGCTCGAGCGCTTGCGGCGCTTGCTGGAGCGTGGGGTGCTCACCCGTTTCGGGCCGCTGTACAACGCCGACCGGATGGGCGGAGCCAACGTCCTGGCGGCAATGGCGGTGCCCGAAGCGGATTTCGAGCGTATCTCCCAGATCGTCAACCGGCAAACGGAGGTCGCCCACAACTACCGCCGTGAGCACCGGCTGAACATGTGGTTCGTGGTGGCCGCCGACACGCCGGACAAGGTAGATGCGGCATTACGCCGCATCGAGGCGGAGAGCGGCCTGCCGGTCTACCGCTTCCCCAAGGAGCGGGAATATTTCGTGGACCTGAGGCTCAAGCCATGAGCAGCGTGGAACTCGACGCGATCGACCGGCGCATCATCTTGGCCACACAGGCGGGCCTGCCTTTGGCGCCGCAGCCTTACCACGCCGTTGCCGCGCAGCTCGGGCTCGTGGCGGAAGAGGTCATGGCACGCTTGCGACGCATGTTGGCATTGGGCGTCATCCGTCGCATCGGCGCAGTGCCCAACCACTATGCCTTGGGCTATGTGGCCAACGGCATGACTGTCTGGGACGTGGACGATGCAGAGGTCGATGCGTTGGGCGAGCGGGTGGGCCGACTGGGGTTCGTCAGCCATTGCTACCGTCGCCCACGCTGCTTGCCCGACTGGCCCTACAACCTGTTCACCATGGTGCATGGGCGTAACCGCCACGAGGTCATCGCCTACGCCGCCGAGATCGGCCGCATCTTGGGCGCTAGCTGTCGT
The DNA here is from genome assembly GCA_937925755.1 of uncultured Burkholderiales bacterium. Taxonomy (GTDB): domain Bacteria; phylum Pseudomonadota; class Gammaproteobacteria; order Burkholderiales; family Thiobacillaceae; genus JANWZL01. The sequence goes on along the minus strand of CALAMX010000028.1, from coordinate 3,451 downwards.
CGGCACGACATCCTTTATAGCAGCCGTATCCTCAAGAAGACCGGCTTACGGATCGGAGCCTGAGCCATGTTTAGACTCACCCAGTTCTTGCAGGAACTCCTCACGCCGACCCCAGTGGCGCCCCGCCGCGCTTTGCTAGGCCCGGTGGTGATCTGGAACCTGGTGCGGCGCTGTAACCTCACCTGCCAGCACTGCTATTCGATCTCCACCGACCGCGATTTCCCCGGCGAGTTGTCCACACAAGAGGTATTTCGGGTCATGGACGACCTGAAGGCCGCGCGTGTACCGGTGTTGATCCTCTCCGGCGGCGAGCCGCTCTTGCGCCCGGATCTCTTTGCCATCGCCCGACATGCCAAGGACCTGGGCTTCTACGTCGGGCTATCGAGCAATGGCACACTCATCGACACGCGTCTTGCCCAAGTCATTGCCGCCACCGGTTTTGATTACGTCGGCATTAGTCTGGACGGCCTGCGCGCGACCCATGATCGCTTCCGGCGCAAAGACGGGGCCTTCGACGCCGCCCTGAACGGTGTGCGTCTGTGCCGCGATGCAGGTGTCAGGGTGGGCATCCGTTTCACCCTGACCCAGGACAACGCCGCAGACCTGCCGGCGCTGCTGGACCTGATGCAGGCGGAAGGCATCGAAAAATTCTATCTTTCCCACCTCAATTATGCCGGTCGCGGCAACAAGAATCGCAGTCACGACGCGCATCACCAGACCACGCGCGCAGCCATGGACCTGCTCATCGACCGCTGCTGGAGGTATCTCAAGGCCGGGACGCCACGCGAATTCGTCACCGGCAACAACGATGCCGACGGGGTCTATCTGCTCGCCTGGGTGCGGCGCCACTTCCCGGATAAGGCCGCGCACCTGCGGCAGAAGCTCGTGCAATGGGGCGGTAACGCCTCGGGTGTGAACGTGGCCAACATCGACAACCTGGGCTTCGTCCACCCCGACACGATGTGGTGGGATTACCCGCTGGGCAATGTGCGCGAAAGGCCATTCGGTGCGATCTGGACTGACCTGAGCGATCCCCTCATGGCTGGCCTCAAGCAAAGGCCGCGACCGGTCAAAGGGCGTTGTGCCCGCTGCGCCCATCTCGACATCTGCAACGGCAACAGCCGGGTGCGGGCCTGGCACACTGCGGGCGATTTCTGGGCGGAGGACCCCGGCTGCTATCTGACCGACGCCGAGATCGGCCTCGACCGCATGCCTCAGGTCCCCGACACACGTGTTTCCCTATGCTGACTCGGCTGCGCAGCGTCCTCCTCGTGGCGGCGACACTCCTGAGCGCGCCTTTGCCGGGCCATGCGCAGACGGATGCCGACGCGCTCTACGAGGCCCATTGCTTGGCTTGTCATGGTCCCAACCGCCTGGGCGCCATGGGGCCGGCACTCTTGCCGCAGACGCTCGACAGATTGCAGAGGGCGGAAGTGGCCCGGATCATCCGTGACGGACTGCCGGCCACGCAGATGCCGGCCTTCGCTGGAAGACTCAGCGATGCACAGATTCAAACCCTGACCGCCTGGTTGCATACCCCTCCGTCCATTCCGCCCAAGTGGGACGCGGAAGACATACACGCTACGCACAAGGTCGATGCAGCGGCGCTCGATCTGCCGGCCAGGCCGATTTTCGCCGCAGATCCGCTCAACCTGACCCTGGTGGTGGAGCACGGGGATCACCACATCAGCGTGCTCGATACCGACCGCCTGGAGGTCATCCACCGCTTCCCAACCCATCGGGCCCTGCATGGGGGACCCAAGTTCACACCCGATGGCCGTTACGTCTATTGGGCCAGCCGCGACGGCTGGGTCACCAAATACGACCTGTGGAATCTAAGGGTGGTGGCGGAGGTGCGCGCCGGCATCAACACCCGCAACCTGGCCGTGTCCAGCGATGGGCAATATGTGCTGGTGGCCAATTACCTGCCGCACACCTTGGTCGCTCTCTCGGGACGGGATCTCTCGCTGATGCGACTGATTCCGGTGGTGGGGGCCAAGGGCAAGACCTCCCGCGTCTCCGCCGTATACGACGCGCGACCGCGCGCCAGCTTCATCGCCGCGCTCAAGGACATCCCCGAGGTGTGGGAGATCCCCTATGACGGGCGCCCGGTCTATGGCGGATTGGTGCACGACTGGCAATACCAGGAGGCCGTTGCCGAACGGGGCCCATTGCCGGTGCGCCGCATCGAGGTGGAACAGGTCCTGGACGATTTCTTTTTCGATCCGACCTACACCTATCTGTTGGGCGCCTCGCGCGCGGCGCCGCGTGGCCAGGTCATTCATCTCGCGTCGGGGCGCAAGATCGCCGACCTGGACATCCCCGGCATGCCTCACTTGGGCTCCGGCATCACCTGGTCGTGGCGGGATGTCGAGGGGCAAGAACGACGCGTGATGGCCTCACCCAATCTGAAGAACGGCCACATCCAGGTCATCGACATGCAGACATGGAAGACGATCAAGATCATCCCCACCGCCGGCCCCGGTTTCTTCCTGCGCAGCCACGAGAATACCCCCTATGCCTGGGCCGACGTCTTTTTCGGCGAAAACCGTGACGTCATGCACGTCATCGACAAGCGCACGCTCAAGATCGTCACCGATTTGCGGCCCGAGCCGGGCAAGACGGCGACCCATGTGGAATTCGACCGCTACGGCCGCTACGCCATGGTCTCACTCTGGGAGCAGGACGGTGCCCTGATCGTCTACGACGCCGCCACGCTTGAGGAGGTCAAGCGCATCCCCATGCGGCGGCCGGTGGGCAAGTACAACGTGTGGAACAAGACGCGGCTGTCGGAGGGCACCAGCCATTGACTGAGGTCAAGCACACGTCTGGACCGCGCCTTGCCGGTGGTTTATGTTGATTCTTAGCCCATGCGAGAAGGAGTCGGATATGAGCTTTCAAAAGATCTTCGAACGCAGTGAGAACACCGCAGTCTTCTATGGCGTGCTTCTCTTCATCGCCTTCCACTTCGGCATGCTGCTGTTATTCAACCTGATCTGAGCGGATCTGCAGCTAAAGGAGCGGGGCGCGGCCCAGTTGTGGCGCGCCCTTGGCGCTTCGGCTAAGGGAAGCTTTGCATAACTGGCTGCGCGGGCGCTCGGCTCCGTTGCGCGCTGTTGGCTCCGGCCGCTCGCTTCCGCTCGCTTAACTTCGGCTTTAGCCGAAGTTAGCCTACGCCGAAACTTCGTTGTGGCTCCGGCCGCTCGGCTTCGCCTCGCTTAACCTGCCTTGCGGCAGGTTAGCCTACGCCGAAACTTTGTTTGCGCTCTCTCGCCTAGCCTCATGTGATGTCTCGCGGCTCGCGCTCCGAGCGCGCGGCGTTCAATCCCGCTCGCCGGGTTATGCAGAGCTTCCTAAGGCCTCAATTGGCCATACTCGGCTCTGGGGGTGGCAGGGCGATCTGGTTGTCCTTGCTGAACTGGTAGTCGCGGAAGACGTGCTCCGCGCTGAG